>JANOXY010000546.1:0-3309 GCA_031418675.1 Pseudomonadota bacterium | reverse complement strand
GGCCCTGTAGGTCCGAATTTATTCGGACATTCGTTGTAGAACGTCAAGCGCCATTGCCACTTTTGGTCCGAATAAATTCGGACCTACAGGTTAGCGGTAGTCGCCTGCCCCCACATTTGACAGAATGCGTGCACACACCGGCGAGCGAGGAGGTCCAATGCTGCCCGTAGGTTATTTTCCCTGCACCCAGGATGCACCCGACGGCAAAAATATTGCCGGCGTGATCGAAGAGTTGCTCGAACAGGCAGAACTCTGCGAGGCGGTTGGTTTCGACGGCTTCTACTTCACCGAACATCACCAGCAGCAGGATAGCTACCTGCCCGCACCGGTATTGATGGCGGGCATGGTCGGCATGCGTACCAAACGTATCAAAGTGGGAACCTGCGTACTGCTGGCGCCGCTCTACCATCCCATTCGTCTGGCCGAAGATATCGCCGTGGTTGACCAGGCCACGCGTGGCCGCATGGTGGCGGCGGTCGGTATCGGCTATCAGCCGCCGGATTTCGACGCCTTTGGTGTGCCACTCAAGCAGCGTGCCGGCCGCACCGAAGAATGTGTTGAGATCCTGCGCAAAGCCTGGACCGGCGATACCTTCAGCTACCCGAGCAAGTACCACACCATCGACAATGTGCGCGTGACACCACCGGCCTACCAGAAAGGTGGGCCGCCGATCTGGCTGGCGGGTTGGGTGCCGGCCGGTCTCGAACGGGCGGGGCGCATGGGTGACGGTTGGATAGCCGATCCGATCCAGTCTTTGCCGGTCATCAAAGACTATGCGCGTCAGTATCGCGCTGAGGCCAAGAAGCACGGTCGCAAGCCCTACGTGGTCTTGATGCGAGATTGTGTAATCGGCCCGAACTGGGAAGCGTGTGTGGCCAAAAGCGGCCCCACCATGACCACCCACCGCTGGTACTTTCATTACGGCGCTTACGTCAAGGACGACTACGTCAAGGACGTCAAGGTCGCCGAAGACCTGAGCTTCGACATCGCGGCGCGCGATCGCCTGATCGCCGGCTCGCCGGCCCAGTGCCTGGAGCAGCTCCTGATGTGGAAAGAAGAGGTGCAGCCCGACTATGTCATGCTGCGCATGCGTCAGCCGGGCGGCCCACCCCAGGCTGAGGCCTTGTCCGATATTCGTATGTTCGGCGAACAAGTCATCCCCAAGCTCTGAGGGTGATGAGTGATCGTTTGCGCGCTGGACGGCGCGCAGGCGATGGCCAACAATCCCGCCACCGTGCCGCTGGTACGGGCCTTCCTCAACCCATCGCTGGAGCAGGTTGCCATGACCTATTTCACTGACAATTCCCTGTCCATCGGCAATACCCCGTTGGTTCGCTTAAATCGCATTGTCGATCCCAACAAGGTCACGGTGTTGGCCAAGATCGAAGGGCGTAATCCCGCCTATTCTGTGAAATGCCGCATCGGAGCCGCGATGGTCTGGGATGCCGAGGAACGCGGTCTGCTCAAGCCCGGCGTGGAAGTGGTTGAACCCACCAGCGGCAATACCGGCATTGCCTTGGCCTACGTGTGCGCGGCGCGTGGCTACAAGCTGACCTTGACCATGCCCGAAACCATGAGCCTCGAACGGCGCAAGGTGCTGAAAGCTTTTGGGGCCAACCTGGTCCTGACGGAGGGCGCCAAGGGTATGAAGGGCGCCATCAACAAGGCCGAAGAAATCGTGGCCAGCGATCCCGCGCGTTATTACATGCCCCAGCAGTTTGATAACCCGGCCAATCCGGCTATCCATGAAAAAACCACCGGTCCTGAGATCTGGAGTCAGACCGAAGGCAAGATCGATGTATTGGTCGCCGGTGTGGGCACCGGCGGCACCATCACCGGCATCTCGCGTTACATCAAACATACCCAGGGGCGCGCCATCATTTCCGTGGCGGTCGAGCCCGAGGCCAGCCCGATCATTTCGCAGAAACTGGCGGGCGAGGACTTAAAACCCGGGCCCCATAAGATTCAAGGCATAGGCGCAGGCTTCATTCCCGGCGCACTGGATTTGTCGATAGTCGATCGTGTGGAGCGTGTCTCCAACGACGACGCGGTGGCCATGGGGCGGCGCCTGGCGCTGGAGGAAGGTATTTTGTGCGGCATCTCCTGCGGCGCCGCCACGGTTGCCGCTGCGCGGCTCGCAGCCGAGCCGGCGTTTGCCGGCAAAACTATCGTCGTCATCCTGCCCGATGGTGGCGAACGTTATTTGTCGAGCGTGTTGTTCGAAGATATTCAAGCCTGATAAATACCGTGCCAATGTCGCGCTGAGCGGCGAGCGGCAGGCTGGCACCGACAGTTCGCAGGGGAGCGACCTTCATGGGCGACAAGATCATCATCGAAGTGCGTATCAACGAATACGCCACGCGCGACGCCAATCCCCACGTACCCTACAGTCCAGCTGAGATCACGGCCGATGCGCTGGCGTGTGGGCGCGAAGGCGCGGCGATCATTCACTACCACGCGCGTGATGCAGTCAGCGGCGCAGCAGCAACGGACTTCGCGCTCTACGCCGATACAGCGCGTCGCATCAAAGCTGCCAGCGATCTGATTATCATGCCGACCCTGGGTGCGTGGCAGTTGCCATCGCCGCAGGCGCGTATCGCCCATGTAGTCGAGATGGCAAGCGACCCGGCTACCAAACCGGAACTTGCGCCCATCGACATGGCGAGCAGCAATGTTGATGTCTACGATCCCAAGGCACGGTGCTTCCGCACCAACGACACGGTCTACGTCAACACCACCGCCACCTGGCAGTACTTCGCGCAAACTATGCAAGCCGTGGGCGTGAAGCCCATGCAGGCTTTGTGGAACGTCTCTTCGATTCGACACACCGCCGCGCTGACCGATATGGGCGTCTTCACTCAACCGCTCTACTGCGGCATCGTGCTGACCGAGCACTGGTTGCTCGCCGGCCATCCGGGCACGGTCAAAGGCTTGCAGGCATTTCTCGATTTCCTGCCGGCGCATCAGCGCTGGCAGTGGTCGGTGATGTGTGCCGGTGGCAATTTATTCGCCGTGGCCGCAGCGGCGATGGAGCGTGGTGGCCACATCGCTATCGGCCTGGGTGATTATCCCTACCGGGAACTGGGTATGCCGAATAATGCCGAACTGGTGGCGCGCATCGTGGCGCTGGCGCGCGCCATGGGCCGCGAGGTGGCGACGCCCGCCGAAGCCCGGCAAATGCTCGACCTCGGCGGCTAGTGAGTGTCGCGCCCGGAAATTCGATATTTCTGACCACGCCCTGTAGGTGCGAATTTATTCGCACATTCAACGCCTGAGTATCGCGTTAGAGCACAGCATTGAATGTGCGAA
>JANOXY010000545.1:0-2134 GCA_031418675.1 Pseudomonadota bacterium | reverse complement strand
CATGAAGATGATTTTATTTTAGTTTGCCAAACTATAATAGCAATTATCGACAAAAAGTTCAAAGGACAAGTTGAATACTGTGCAAAGCTAAATTAGCCCAGCACACAACATCGGTTTTGCCGGATACTGTCCAGCTCAATGACCATCGGCGCAAACACACCGACGTCATCACGAAATTCCCGGTTGGCCCGCATCACCAGTTCATCGACGCGCTGACTGCGGCGCTCGAATGAAGCGCCTACACCGTCGCGCACCTGGGCGATGCGATCCACCATCTGACGCACAGGATGCTGGGTGGAAGCAAAGAACTCCTGGTCAAGCATGGCGGCCTTGTGCACCGAGGGCTGCAGGCGCGTGAGATGATTCTTGGCACTCTTGGCGATTAGCGCGTCCTGTACCAGTGCGCCGAACAGGTTGGCGACCACTTCGATGGCATCGGCGGCTTCGCCACCAACCAGCTTGCGGGGTGCACCGTCGCCGATCAGCGCGTCTGTGATGCGTTGTTTGATGGAGCTCACGTCCAGCAGACCCGGCGCGCTGGTGGCGGCAAACACCTCCTGCAGATCCGACAGGCCATGGAGCACCTGGGTGCGACTGTAGTCGCCACGCAAGCGCAGGGATTCCGAGAGATCGACACCGCCATCGGGAATGAATTGTCGACGCAAGGCGAGCTGCGCCTGGGCCGTGGAGTAGGCCTGTTGCATGGTCGGCGGTGCATGCGCCCCGCCGGGATTGACCCAGCCGGCTGGCAGTGCGACCAGATTGCTGTTGGCGGCTAGCCAGGTGTGCGGCGCCTGGGTCGGTGCGCCGCCCACGGTGATAGGCATACCGCCGGCGCCCGCCGACATTCCAGCTTGGCCGACCAGCGCAGCGTTGTTCTCGCCATAAGCTTCCGCCGGGATGCTGGGCACAGCGCCCTGCACCACGTAGCCACCCGCCGGCATGCTCGGCTGAGCGCCCTGCACGGCATAACCCCCAGCCGGCGGGCTCGGCTGTGCACCCTGCACCACATAGCCCCCGGCTGGCACGCTTGGCTGCGCACCCCGCACCACATAACCCCCGGCCGGCGGGCTCGGCTGCGCGCCCTGCACCGTATAACCGGGAGGTGGCCCCGCTACCCACGACTGCCCCGGGCCGAGGACCGGTGGTGGACCGCCTTGAGCAGGCACCATGCCTGGCCCCGGTGCCGCACCGTAGCCAGGTGCGGAAGGACGCCCCTGATAATTTTCCGGCCCTGGCATGAGGTCCACCAGCACCTCTTCAACCGGTCCCTCAGGCGCGACGCTGGCTGGCTCGGGCACGGGCGCATCGAAGCCAACCGCTGCATTGGGACGTTTTTTGACGGGCGGCTTGTCCTTTTCAATGACAACAAGAATACCGCGCTCAATCAGCAGGCCATTGACCGCGTCATATAGACCGCCGAGATGGCCCGACATGATCTCGTGCAGCACTTTGTATATGCGCGCGGTTGTGCGGCGGTCCGACTGCATGCCCTTCATGCAGTCGGAAATCGCATTGCACAGCACGCCCGGACTGATCGGCATCGAGCCCAGATCAACCTTGCGATTGGCGAGGTAGCTGAAACGACGGCCGAGCGCGAATAGCGGTTCGGTGAACTCCGGTTCCAACTCCGAAACCATTTCGGACATCACCAGGAATTCTTCGAACTCGTCCTTATCGATTAGGGACAAGTCCGCGAGGCCAACGGATTTGGGGTCTTTCTCCATGTCCGCGATCGGGTCAGCGAGTATCGACACACCGGTTTCGATACGCCTGGGGACGCCCTCACAAATCCGCCCCTTGCGCCCACGCATCTCACGCTGCCCGTCCAGCAAGCGATTTTGCTCGACGTTATTCCCAGCATCGCGGGCGGCCAGGAACAACACCTCGTCCACTCGCTCCACAAAGCGCTCGCAGATGCGCCGCACCTGGTCGCTGCAAAGTTTTGCCAGTGGCGCGGCAAGCGCGGCGAATTCCGGCGCAAACCCCTCTTGCGTGCGGCCCAGCGCTTCGTTGCTATCGGGCGCCGGGGGTGGCGCGCTGGCAGCCGCCAAATGGCCGAGCAGTTCAACCGCCTTCGCGTCTGGATTAACAAAAGATACGCCAATGCCCTTGGCCACGGCGCGTGCGATCA
>JANOXY010000544.1:0-5921 GCA_031418675.1 Pseudomonadota bacterium | reverse complement strand
GATCATCGAAGCTCTGCTGCGCGCGCGCGTCGTGGCTGGAAGTGACATTCGTCTGCTGGTGGTCGATGTCGATGGCACCCTCACCGATGGCGGTATGTACTACGACGGCCACGGCGAAGCGCTCAAGAAATTCGACACCCGTGACGCCAAGGGCATGTTGATGTTACGCGACGTTGGTGTGCGGGTCTGTGTCGTGACGGCCGAAACCAGTGCGGTAGTGCGGGCACGCATGCAAAAACTCGGGATCACGGATTATTTCCCAGGCGTGAAGAACAAACTGGCTTGGCTGCGCGAACATGGCGCGCGGTGGCAGATAACACCGGCCCAGACTGCTTATATAGGCGACGACTTGAACGATCTCGAAGGTTTAAACCTGGCCGGACTGTCCTGCTGCCCGGCCGACGCGGTGCCGCAAGTGCGGCAGGCGGTCCAATACGTGTGCAGTGCCGCCGGCGGCGCCGGCGCGGTGCGTGAAGTGTGTGATTTGATCCGTGCGGCCCTGGTGTCGCACCGGGAGGCATGATTCGAGATGGAATGGTTGGCTAACCCCGAGGCCTGGGTCGCACTTGCGACCCTGACTCTGCTCGAAATCGTGCTGGGCATCGATAACATCATTTTTATTGCCATCCTGGTCGGGCGACTGCCGATGCACCAGCGCCAGCGTGCGCGCTTGATCGGCCTCGGCCTGGCCATGGGCACCCGCATCATGCTGTTGCTGGTGTTGACCTGGATCATGCAGCTCAGGGCGTCCCTGGTGACGCTGGTGGGGATTGATCTATCCGGGCGCGATTTCATTCTGATCGGCGGTGGCCTGTTTTTGCTGGCAAAATCAACGTTAGAGATGCACAGCGCGCTGGAAGGCAGCGAAGAAACTGGCAACCCCGCTGGTGGCCGCGCACAGTTCTTTTCGACCCTGCTTCAGATCGCGGTGCTCGATATCGTGTTTTCCCTGGACTCGGTGATCACCGCCGTGGGGCTGGCCAATGACGTCAAGATCATGATTGCCGCGATCATGATGGCGGTCGGGGTCATGATGTTCGCGGCGAAACCCATCTCGGACTTTGTTGATAATCATCCCACCATCAAGATGCTGGCCTTGAGTTTCCTCGTCCTGATCGGTATCACCCTGATCGGCGAGGGCTTCGATTTCCATATTCCCAAGGGCTATATCTACTTTGCTATGGCCTTCTCGGTGATGGTCGAGATGTTGAATCTGCGCCTGCGGCGTCGTGTGCAAGCCCCCATCGAACTGCGTAAACGCCTCGACGACGAATGAGACCGGGCCGCCTGCGATCTGAGCATGGCGGGCCGCTGCGCCGCGCGCAGTAGCCACGGATTTGGTGGGGGAATGGCAGATCGGGTGGTCTGCGCCGATATACTTCCTGACTGTCTTCAGACGCTCCGAGGCATTCCCATGCGCAAATATCTCCATATCGATCTCACCCAGCGCAGCGTGCGTGAGGAAACCTTTAGTGGTGAACAAGTCGCCCACGCGGGCCGCTACTTCATTGCCAAAACCCTGGTCGAAATGGGCATTGCCACGCTCGATGCCATGAGCTCGGCCAATCCGCTGATTTTTTCTGCGGGGCCCTTCGCAGGCAGCAATTTCTCCAATGCCAATCGCACCAGTGTCGGTTGCAAGAGTCCGCTGACCGGTGGCGTCAAGGAGGCCAACGCCGGTGGCTCGTTTGGCATGGCCATGGGGCAACTCTCGATCGCGGGCTTCACCCTGTTGGGCGCCTGTGATGAGTGGAGCGTCATGTATCTCAAGAAGGACGGCAGCATTGAGTACAGCAATGCGGCACCCTACCTGGGGCGCGGCAATTTTGAGTGTGCCGAGATGCTGCATGGGGTTTATGGCAACAAGGTCAGCCTCGCCATCTGCGGCCCGGTGGGCGAATACGGTGGGCTGCTGGCCGGTATCTCCATGAGCGATACCGATCGCCGCCCGGCACGTCTCGCTGCGCGTGGGGGTGTGGGTGCGGTGATGGGGCTCAAAAAACTCAAGGCTATCGTCATCGATCTCGACCGCATGCCGAGCTTTCACGATCGCAAGAAGGTGCTGTCCAACGTCAAGGAATACGGCGCCAAGTTGAAGGCCGACGAAGCGATCAATGTACTGAAGGACTACGGCACGGCGATGATGGCGGATTACACCAATCACGTCGGTGGTCTGCCGGTGAATAATTTCAGTGCCGGCCGCCAGATTGATACCTCAAACGGTGTTTTGATGATGGGTGGCGAGCACATCCGCGAACGTAATCTGTCGCGCGGTGGCACCACATCCCATGCCTGCATGCCCGGCTGCCTGATTGAATGCAGCAATGTCTACTTTGATGCCGACGGCAAAGAAATCGTCTCGCCGGTGGAGTACGAAACCTTGGGCCTGATGGGCACCAATTGTGGCCTGACTGATCCCGACGATCTCGCGCGCCTCAACTGGCATGCCAACGATCTCGGCATCGATACCATCGAGACCGGTGCCATGATGGGCGTACTGCTCGACGCCGGTTTGGCACCGTTCGGCGATGTCGCTTTCCTGCACAGCGTTTTGGATGCGTTACGTAGCGGTAGCGCAGATGGACGCCTGTGGGCTCAGGGCACCGCGGCGGTTGGTCAGCATTATAAGGTTGCCCGTTGCCCGGTGATCAAAAAACAGGGCATCAGCGCCTACGATCCGCGCGTGATCGAAGTGACCGGTATTTCCATGATGTTGACCGCGCAGGGCGCCGATCACACCACGGGCAATGCCGCAAAATATGAGTGCAGTGGCAAGAACGTTGATGAATTGGTGGATGTCAGCATGGAGATGCAGACCCTGTGTGCAACCGCCGACTCGCTGGGGTTATGCGTTTTTGGTCGCACCGTCACCAATGCCAATATCGAGATGGTGGTCGGTGCTATCAACAATGCCTGTGGCACGTCTTTCACACCGGACTGGTTCCGCGAACTGGGGCGCAAAACTTTGCAGTACGAAGCACAGTTCAATAGTGCCGCGGGTTTCACCGAGGCCGATGATGAACTGCCGACTTTTTTTTATGATGAAGCGTTGGCGCCCAGCAATAAAGTCGCACGTTTCCATGCAGCCGAAGTGAACGCTTCGATGCGACGGTGGTGGAGTCAGCAGCCGGCTTGATGGCAAAGGGATCGGCATCTCACCCCTCTCCCCGCTGGCGGGGAGAGGAGCTCACAGTGTTAGTCGAGTTCGCCCAGCAGTTCGTCGTAGAGGTCGTGGGCACGTTCCGCTTCGGCGACGCCGTGGTAGTCGGGAAAAAGTTTGTCGGTGCCTTCAAATTCTTTCAGTACTTCCCGCGCGACGGTGACCTTATGCACTTCGGTCGGGCCATCGGCCAGGCCAACGTGATAAGAATTGATCAACCAATCGGCGAAGGGCATCTCGGTGGACAAGCCCAAGGAGCCATGCAAGTGCAAGGCGCGGGCGGAGATGTCGTGCAGCACCTGGGGCATGACGGCTTTGACGGCGGCGATGTTCTTGCGTACCGCCTTGTAGTCATTGCCCTGGTCACACAACCACGCGGTTTCCAATACCAGTAGTCGGAACTGGCGTAGCTGCACCCAGGAATCGGCGATCTTTTCCTGCACCATCTGTTTGCGCGCGAGCAATTCACCCTTGGTGGTGCGCGACAGGGCGCGTTCGCACATCATTTCCAGCGCGCGGCGGGCTTGCGCAACGGTGCGCATGGCGTGATGCAAGCGGCCACCACCCAGTCGTACCTGAGCCACCACGAATGCATCACCGCGGCCACCGAGCATGTTTTCCTTAGGTACCCGCACCTGTTTGTAGGCCATGTAGGCATGGGTGGCCTCCGGTTCCCCGTAGAAGGTGAGATTGCGTTTGATTTCGACGCCGGGTGTGTCGGCCGGCACGATGAACATTGACATGCGCCTGTAGGGTGCAGCTTCGGGATCGGAGACCGCCATGACGATGAAAAAGGCCGCATAGCGGGCGTTGGAAGAAAACCATTTTTCGCCGTCGATCACCCAATCGTCACCGTCCGGCACGGCGCTGGTTTTGAACACCAGCGGGTCAGCACCGCCCTGCGGCTCAGTCATGGAAAAACACGACACGATTTCATTGGCGAGCAAGGGCTCTAAAAATCGTTTCTTCTGCTCGGCGGTGCCGTAGTGGGCAAGGATTTCAGCATTGCCGGTGTCGGGCGCCTGGGCGCCGAAGACGATGGGCCCAAAACGCGAACGACCAAACAACTCGTTCATGAGCGCGAGCTTCAACTGGCCATAACCTTTTCCGCCCAGTTCCGGGCCGAGATGGCAGGCCCACAGGCCACGCGCACGCACCTTGGCCTGCAGCGGCCGCACCAGCTTTTTAAAGCGCGGGTCGTGGATGTTCCATTGGCTGCCGAGCAGGTGGTCGAGCGGTTCCACTTCGTGTTTGACGAAATGATCGATCCAGTCGAGTTGTTGCTGGAAGTCAGGGTCGGTGGTGAATGACCACATGGGAGTTCCTCGTTACTGATTTCAGGTGTTCAAGGCTGTGTTATGAGTGGCGCGGGGCCGCCTTCGCCAACCGGCAGGAGCAGCAAGGTAGCGATAATCAGCACCACCGTGAGACCGATCCAGGCACCGGGCCAGGACTGGGTATGGTCGACAAACAGGCCGAATAGGGGCGGCAACACGATAATGCCGGGGTACATGATGGACATCGCCACCCCCACGGTGCGGCCCTGGCGTTCGGGGCCGGCGATTTCCGCCACCAGGGCAATCCAGTTGCCGTGCCAGCCCAGCGCGCAGAAGGCCTGTGCGGTGACCAGGATGGCCAGCAACCACATGGGTGTGCCATGGGGCAGACAGCCCAGTGCCAAGGCGCCCAGTGCGGACAGGGCGATCGGCAGCATCAGGGCCGGTCGGCGACGGCGGGCAAACAAGCGATCACTGGCCACCCCCCATAACACACGACCGGCGGCGCCGGCGATCTGCGCCAGGACCAACAGGCTGGCTGAGGTCGTCACGGCGATGTTCTGGGTTTCTTTCAGGTAAATGGCCAGATAGGTGATGAGGGTGAATTGGCCCAGGGTAGCGAGTGCGCCAGACACACCGAGCAGCACCACATCGCGGGTCAGGAAATCGACAAAGCGGGGCAGGCGATGATGGACGCCGGGCGCCGCGGCAAGCTCCGTCGTCTGGTAGGCAAACTGGCAAAGGGCCGCGCTCGCGAAGCAGGCCAGGCCGCCACTGGCCACCGCGATGCGCCAGCCGGCGGTCAGGGCAATAAAGGGCAGCACAGCGGCGGCGAGGGCGCCGCCCAGCGGGATGCCGGTCTGGCGCACGCCCATGGCAGTTCCACGCTGGGCAATGGGGAACCAGGTCATGACGGTTTTACTGCCCGCTGGCGTCTGGAAAGCAGCGCCAATACCGGCAAAAAAAAGCGCCACTAACGCGCCCGGAAAACTATCGGTAAACAGCACGGCAAGGCAGAACAGCCCCACCAGCAGGTTGCCCCATACCAGCGCAGCGCGCTCGCCCTTGATGTCCACCACCCAGCCGGCGGCGAACATCGCAAGCAGCGAACCGCCCATGATGGCGGAGTTGAACATGCCGACCTCGGCACGGGTGAGGGATAAATCAGCCTGCAGGAAGGGCGCCAGGGTTGGTACGCCCTGCACCACCAGCGACACCGCGACCTGGGCGAGCAAGGCAAGGCTGAGCATGAACCACGGACGCGGCGTGGTGGGCGGTGGGGAAGGCATGGCGTGACAATACCCGAACGCGCCGCATCCCGCTCGCCGGCGCCAATTGGTGGGGCGTCGTGGCATAGCGATGTGTGCCTTGCCGGGAAAAAAATCGCTTTTTGGCGATGAACCTGGCCGCCACCCTGTAGGTGCGAATTCATTCGCACATCGAAGACGTGGCTTAGCGCGCCGCGCCGCCTTCGAATGTGCGAA
>JANOXY010000543.1:0-5598 GCA_031418675.1 Pseudomonadota bacterium | reverse complement strand
AACCGGCAGCTCTGACATCTACCGCGACTGCTCACGGGATGGGCAGGCGCGCATCTGCCTCGACGCCCAAGACGACCAGGGTATTCTGCGCAAGACACTCGATTTTGCACTCACGCCTACGACGCAGCTGTCATGGCGCTGGCGCTTAGACCAGCATCCGAGTCGAGTCGCTGAAGATACCAATGCCACCCACGACTATGTGTCCATCGCAACGGAGTTTGATAACGGTCGCGATTTGACCTGGATATGGAGCAGCGCATTGCCGACCGAGACTTGGTTCGATTGTCCGATCAAGGCTTGGGCTCCGCGCGAAACGCACTATGTGGTGCGCTCTGGCCTGTCCAAGGCTGGCGCGTGGTGCACAGAGCAGCGCACGGTTCATGAGGATGTCGCGCGCGCCATGGGCCCACCGGCAACGCGCATCGTCGCGGTCTGGTTGATTTGCGTGGCGAGTTTTCAGCATGGCCGGGCCCGCGCGAGCTTCGAGCGCATCGAACTGCACGACGGTGAGCAGCGACTCGTCGTGCTCTAGCGCGCCGACATGGCAAGGATTGATGCACCGCTGGAAAGTACACCCTCCGGCTGGTTTGAAGATCCATGCGCCTGTCGTGCCCGCTGAGGGTTAGAGCGGCACGCGAGCATGCGGCCCAGGCCCGTGCCATCCTTGGGTCGGATCTGTGACGCATTGCGATCCCTGCCGGCAGATCCTTCTGCACTCCCTCGCGAGTCGCCCACCACCGGGCACGACAGGCAGCTGGCTTCGACTCTATACAGACCAGTTCAGTGGCGATGTGCGATACCGCACATACACTGTGTGCGATATTCACACAGCGCTCCTTGCACTGGTGTCACTTGCGGCAAGCTCAACGTACCCACTTCTCCAGCTCCTGACGCTGAATCTTGCCCGAGGTGCTGCGTGGGAAATCATCTTGCGAGGCAACAAAACGAATGTCCTTGGGTTGTTTATAGCCCGGCAACCGGGCGCGACACAGCTCGAACAGTTCTGCCGCGGATGGTGCCGGTGCCCGGCAGCACACGAGGGCCACCGGCACCTCACCCCATTTGGCATCGGCGCGGCGTACAACAACGGCTTCGAGCACCCGCGCATCGGCCATGAGTACCCTTTCGATCTCGGCCGGATAGACGTTCTCGGCACCGGTCTTGATCAGATACTTCACCCTGTCTACGTAGTCGTAAAGGCCATCGGGCCGTGCGCAGAACACGTCCCCCATGTGAAACCAACCCCCGCGAAAATCGTGGGCATTGGTCTCGGGTGCGTTCCAGTAACCGCTGAACAGGGTCGGGCCGCGCACCGCAACTTCGCCGGGCATGCCAGGCGCAACGTCGCGGTCCTCGGCGTCCACCAGCTTGAACAGGTGCATCGAGTTGGCCGCCTTGGCCAGGCTTGCGGGTTCTTCACCGATCGCAAAACGGGTGCCTGCAAACGGCAACATGCCGGTCTCGGTGGAGCCGAAGGTATTCCAGTAGGGTGCTTGAAACAGATGCGAGGTCGCAGCCATCAAGGTGGGGCTGACAAGATCAGCCAGCGCACCCACCATCTTCAACGGCGCCGGTTTGTGTCCACTGCGCGCAAATGCCTCGACCACGCGGTCAACCATGCCGGGCAGCAGCACCAGCCACCATTGCGGCACGTGACTGGCGAGGTAGACGATGCGATCGATGTCCGCGCCATCGACAATATGCACCGTGCCGCCGAGGGCCAGCACATGCAATGCATGCTCAAGCGCGACCATGTGAAACAAGGGCGCCCATGCGACAAAGTTGTCACCCGCTGCGAGTGCCGTGTCGATGCGACTCAGTGCCAGTCGTGCCAACTCGGCGCGGTGGCTGATCAGTGCCGCTTTGGAAGCGCCGGTCGTGCCACTGGTATAGAGGATGATGAAGCCGTCCTCAGCCTCCACCATCGCGGGCGGTGCACCTTCGCTGCATGGCGCAAGCAAGGCTTCGTAAGCATCGCCGAAAGTGATCATCGTTATGCCCTGGATACCGTCCAGCAGCGTGGCATGGCGCGCAGAAACGAATAATAAGCGCGGTGCCGTGAGTGTTATGCAATGGTCAAGCTCGGCAGCGGTAAAACGCCAATTGAGCGCACACAGAATGACGCCGCCGCGTGCCGCCGCGACCGCCAGTTCCAGATATTCGATGCGATTTTCCGCCAGCACCGCAATGCGTTCACCCGGCTGCAGGCCATAGGCCACCAGGGCCCGGGCGGCGCGATTGGCGCGCGCGTCAAACGCGCTGTAACTGAGCGCCCGCTGGCCATCGTCGAGCGCAATCGCCGCACCGCGCCGCTGCGCGGTCGCAGCGATCAGTTGGCCAAAGTCGGCAAAGCCTGCTTCACGTGTCAGGTTGCACGATACAGCTGCTGTGGATTTCTGCATGGGCATCGATTCTCCCGCTGATCAGCAGTCTCGAGACCACCGCCGTCGTGTCGCACGTTTACTCAAGCAGCGCGGCGAGGCGGGGTTCCACCCGCAGCGCGGCAGGGATCTGTTCGATGCCGATGCGGCGATCGATCTCTTCGTGCCAGTGATAAATGCGCCGTTCCTGATAGCTCAGGGGCACGCCACAAAAGCCCGGAGACTCGATGCTGTGCTGCATGGGCTCAGCGAACACGATGTCTTCTTCGGCGATGCGATCAAAATTGGCGATGCGCGTTTCCCACAGGGGATCGCGCGGCCCACCACCCCAATCGGGCGCAAACCACAACACTTCCATGACCGATGTGCGTAAGTCTTTGGGCCACAGTGCCACCGCCGGCATGCCGCTCGCCGAGATCGGCAAGATGAAATTCGGAAACAGGCTATAGCTCGGATTGAATTCCCGTTCGATGAGCGTGGCGCTTAACATCTCCGGCATGCCGATGGTGCCGGGATCAATCCAGTCCGCGTGTCGGTTGGGCGACAGCATCATGGAATGTCCGTTTTTCCACAGATGGATGCTGGTGCCCTGATTGTCAAAAATCCGATCCGTGGTGCGTGGGTGCAAGAGCTTGAAGTGATAGGCCTCGAGAAAATTTTCCACCAGCAGTTTGATATTGCATTTGACCTCGAGCACACGACGATTGACCAGCCGCAGCTCATCCAGCGGCAAGTGACGGATATAGCGCAGCACCGGCTCGAGAAACTCACACAGGGGCTCGGCAGCGGGGTCTTCGCAGATAAAGATCCAGTTCGCGACGCGCTCGCAGCGCACGGTAATCAAATGACGACAAGCGGGAGTCTGGGCCCAATCACGCGGCTCGGTCATGCCCCGTTGCCGCCCGGCGCGGTCGTAGCTCCAGCCGTGGTATCCGCACACCAGTGATGGTCCGGCGCGGCCCTGGGCCTGCCGCAGGACCGGCGCACCACGATGTCGGCAGGTGTTATAGAAGGCTCGAATTTCACCGTCGTCACCGCGCATGACCACTATGGCTGCACTACCGTGTTGCCATAGGAAATAGCTACCGGCCTCGGGCAGTTGATCAATATGCCCGGCGTAGAGCCAGGTGCGCTGCCACAGCATGTTTTGCTCCAGGGCAAAAAATGCGGGGTCTGTGTAGCGCCCAGGCGCTAAATCGGGCAGCGGCAGAAAATCGGCTGGTGGTGCGCTGCGCTCGCGCTCTACCACGGTGCGCGCACGCCATTTTTCGACTATGTCTGGGGTCAGGGCTGGTGCCGGGGTTTTCATCCCTTGGCCCGGGACCAGAATGGCGGTGGCAGCTGACAAGCCGCTGTGTGCCGTGAGCCTGGCGAGAGCCTGTCTTTCAAAGCGTGCTCGGCGCCAGGCCTTCGAGCAGTGGCCAGTTCCATTGGACAGACATCGCGCTCCCCGGCGAATAGTGCTCGTTGGCATTGCAGGGATACAGCACGATGTGGGTCGCACCTGCGGCTTCGAACGCGGCGAGGCGTTGTTGTATTGCCTGGGCATCACCCCACGCGCAGATCGCGTCTATCAATCGATCGCTACCGCCAGTATTCCAGTCCGGTGCTTCGAATCCCAGGCGGCCCCAGGCTTCGTGATAGGGCGGCAGCGAGAGATAAAACGCGCAGGCACGACGGGCCAGATCGCGGGCCCGCTGTGGGTCGGCATCCAGCACGCAACGCACTACCACATGCAGTTGCGGTGCCGGTCCGAGCACAGCACGCGCCTGCCGCACGGCTTCCACCGGTTGCAGGAATAAAAACGCACCGTCGGCCATCTCACGTGCGACCTTCAGCAAACCCGGACCGTGACCCGCCACGATTACGGCTGCCGGGGTTGCGGCGCGTGGGCTTTCGATCGGCGCGGTGTGTAAGCGCGCCAGATAACTGCGCATCTTGGGCACGGGTCGCACCCAGGTGTGACCGCGTGGCTCAACCAGCACCGGATGGGACACACCCAGACCGAGACTGAAGCGTCCGTCCGAAAGCTCGGCCAGGGTATTGGCGGCTTGCGCCGCCGAATCGGCATCGTGGGCATAAACATTGGCAATGCCACTTGAGACCTTGATGCGCTCAGTCTTGGCGAGCAGGTAACCACTGGTCGCAAACGGTTCGCGACCGGCAATCTCGGGCAACCACAATTCGTGATATCCGAGCGTTTCCAGACGCCGCACATTCGCGACGAGTTCCGACCCGCGCGTACCTTCTGTCCATTGCAAAAATCCTAGCGGGGCAGGCATGGCTTCGCCTCAATTAACTGCTTCAGATCTGCCCAGCTCAACGAAATGCCGGCATGACTTCCTTGGACATGAGTTCCAGGTGTTCGTCGCTCCAGCTGGGATGCATGCCCGGCGGCACGGCCCAGGTATAAAAACGATTTGTGCCCGTTTTAGTCACATAGTCCTTGATCATATCGATGGCTTGTTCAGGCGTGACGATGTAACAGTCATTGGTTTCGATCGCCTCGCGCGTGGCCGCCACCGGTTTGATGAAGCCCATGCCCGCTTTGGCAAACCACTCGCCGTAGCAGTTCTGCTGATAAGCCAGGTGTTCAACCGCCTCGGCCCAACGCTTCTTGGGATCGCGCGTGACATGCAGCCAGGCATAACCGGCCGCCACTTCGTAGTCGTCGGCGTTGCGGCCGCAGGCGGCGAGTTCGTCGCGATAGACTTTGGTAAATGGCCCCACTGGGCCGACCGCGATATAACCCGCGCCGACCCGCGCGGCACGTTTCACCGCGACGTTGCTGAAGCCCGCAATCCACAGTCGCGGATTTTTCTGCACCGGCATCGGCCGCAATTGAATGTCTTCGTACTGGTGATACTTGCCCTTGAAGCTGAAGCGTTCCCCTGCAAACAGCCGTTGAATGATTTCAATACCCTCATCCATGCGCTGGCCGCGGCTCTTGGGATCAACACCCCAGGCGGCCAGTTCTTCCACCTTGTAGCCGACCCCCAGCCCCAGTTCGAGCCGACCGCCCGAGATCACATCGAGCGTCGCGGCGTCTTCCGCAACCCGCAGCGGGTCGTGCAGTGGCAACAGCAGCACACTCGTGCCGATATGGACCTTCTTGGTCAGCGCCGCGATGGCACAACCGATGGCCAGCATCGAGGGTGAATAACAGTCGTCGAGAAAATGATGTTCTGACAACCAGATGTCGTCAAAACCCGCCGCT
>JANOXY010000542.1:0-4234 GCA_031418675.1 Pseudomonadota bacterium | reverse complement strand
CAATGGAATCGAGATCACGCGTTATACCTTGGTCAGCTCAGGCAAGCGGTTCGAAGAAGACCGGCTTTCATTGGACGGTGGTTGGAACTCTGTCGAACGCCCCCATCGAATCAATCAAGCAAAGCTGGAGCAGGTCCTGCGGAGACGAGCAAAAGCACTCGATGCGATCGACTTGCGATACTTGCACGAGGCCACGGAAATCCACCAGCACGACGGAGAAGTCGAGGTAAGCTATCGCGATCTGCGCGCTGGCAAGCAGGGGAAAATGTCGGCAGCGTATGTGATCGGTGCAGACGGCGGAAAATCAAATGTGCGCCGGGAAATTGGGGTCAAGTTGGTGGGCGGATATACGCACCTCGCGCGCGTTGAATCGGTGTTCTTCCGCTCGAACGATATCCTTGCGCTATTTCCAGGAAAACCCGCGTGGATGAACTGGGTCATCAATAAGGACTTGTTCGGAAATCTGATCGCGATTAACGGCAAGGACCTGTGGTTGGCGCACTGTATCATCGCCGATGGCCAGCCGGGATTGCGTGCCGAAGATTTCGAGCGTCAACTAGAACAAACCCTCGGTACCAAGGTTGCCTTTGAGGTCCTCTCGCAAGAGTCATGGCAACTCAACCGACTCGTCGCGGACACTTATCGGGTTGGCCGCGTATTTCTTGCGGGCGACGCGGCACACATTTGGCCACCGTGGGCGGGCTACGGCATGAACAGCGGCATCGACGACGCTGCTACGCTGACATGGATGATCGCCGGCGCGCTTCAAGGGTGGTTCTCCAATCGTGCGCTCGACGCTTACGATGCGGAACGCCAAAATATCGGCGAACAGGTGTCGCGCGAGGCAGTTAAAATGGCCGCCGCTCAGCAGGAGATTACCAACAACATCGAGCTGCGTAAGCAAGTAGAGGAACCTGGCGAACGAGGGGCGCGTGCGCGGCAAGACATCAGAAACAGATTAATCGATGACGATTCCATTCAATTTAATCCCGAAGGATTAAATTTTGGCCTTTACTACGATTCCTCCCCCATCATTGAGTACGACGCAGAAAAAGCGCCCGACTTTGAGATATCGAAATACGTGCCGTCTACGGTCCCTGGTTGTCGCGCGCCCCACTTTGCATTTATTGAGACGGGCGAACCATTAATCGATCGACTGGGCCGCGGTTTCGCGCTGCTCGTTTCAGATGATGCTATTGACGTGTCGGGGCTGGTTGGAGCCGCCGCCGCCCGCGGCCTGCCGCTCAACGTGATCAACATTGCCCACGAACCG
This sequence comes from Pseudomonadota bacterium, assembly GCA_031418675.1. Taxonomy (GTDB): domain Bacteria; phylum Pseudomonadota; class Gammaproteobacteria; genus JADJYF01. Next base: position 2,961 of record JANOXY010000542.1, on the reverse strand, counting down.
AAAGCGCGACCGTTCTACAAGCACAAGTTGGTCATCGTTCGACCCGATCGGCGAATTGCGTGGCGTGCCAACGACACACCACCGAATCCGAGCGGTGTCATCGATAAAATATGCGGAACGATGCCGTAGAGGCTGAGCACAATAATGCGAGGCAGTAGCGGTGGCGCCTCGTGTCACTAGCGGATAAAAACTTGGCGTGTCTGCGAGCGTCAGCTTCATTCAAATTTGATTACGGCAAAAGAGGGGTCCGAGTGCCTGGAGTGGGCCGGCCGGAGACGTCTATCGCGTCGCGGCGATAGACGCAGAAGCGGCTGGGACCCACCTGCGGGAACGCTTTCAGCCTGAACGAGTTTTTCGCTGCGTGGCTCGCCACGGACCCGGTATCAGTGAAATACGCACACAGCGTCCGCGCGACGAAAACCAAGCTGCTGGCGCCGGCCTCAGATTGAGCCACGGTGCCGGCGCCGCAGTGAGTCAACCTTTAACGCCAGATTGTCAACAAAGGTCCAGGAATTGGGCTCACTGCACTGACTCCCTCTTACGGCGGCGCGTTGCTGAACATTGGCTCAATGTCGCGTTGGCGCCACCAATGGCGGACGCTGGGCCGAACAGCGCTGTTGCACCGGAGTCACCGAACTCATCGGTGTCAGGCAAAAGCGGGGCATCGAATTCACCGCGATAGCCGGCGACTGGGCCGTTCACGGTCATAAATCCCATCACACCATGAACGCCATGGGCCACAGCATTCCAGATGTGCTCGGCGTCGAGCAGTGCGGGGTAGAGAAACCAAAAGGCAAAATGCTGGCGTGCAATATGGCCATGGGCCGTGACGGTATGTCGGAACACGCCACGCGTCAGGCAATGAATATGCTTGAGGGATCGCCCCGTACCCTGCCCATGGCGAGCGGCGAAAGCCCGTTTGGCTTGGTGGAAATGGGCAGCATGTTCACAGTGCTGAAGGTGCCTGATGAACTCGCGTGCTGCGACCACAGTGACCCTGGTTGGTGTAAACATCTCCCGGCAATGTGGCGCGCCTTGTCAGTAGCAACCCCGAATTCGGCAGCCCGGTGGCTTACCCGAAGTCCGCAGGCTGAAGTCGGCACGCTGGTGCCCGCATTCGGGATAGAGCCAGTGAACCCGGACTTCGCAGTTCGAGTGGCAGGAATCCGCGCCGACGCGTAGCCGTCCATTTTGTGTAATATTCGTTACATGAATGGCCGGGACATCGCCATTGATTAGAAGATATCCCATTGAATTGCAATTTAAGCAAGTGCTGTCTATGCTTTGACCTGTAATAATCATTACATAAAATTGGGGCGGTCATGGCAGCTAAGCTCAAAATCCCGATCCTGATTGCCGGCGGTGGTCCGGTCGGCACTACGCTGGCGCTGGAACTTGCGCACCGCGGCATAAGCTCGCTGGTAGTGGAACAGCGGCTCGCTATGCCGCCCAATCCGAAGTGCAACACCACCAATGCACGCTCGATGGAACACTTCCGCAGATTGGGATGCGCAGATGCCATCCGACGTGTGGGCCTGCCAATCGATTACCCGACCGACGTGGTTTACGCGACACGTTGGCAAGGACAGGAACTGACTCGCTATCGCCTGCGCTCGTCGGCCGAAGTCCTGGCCGGCAAGGATGACCGCGGTGCTATCGACGGCTACTGGCCGACACCTGAACCGCAGCACCGTGTATCGCAACTCGCGATGGAACCGGTCCTGCGTGAGCATCTGCGCCACTATCCTGAGTGCGATTTTCGAGAAGGCTGGGAATTCAAGTCCTATGAAGCGGCAGTCGATGGCGTCCGCTGCATCATCGAGGACTGCGCCAGTGGCGAGCAGCACGCCGTGTTTTGCCGGTACTTGGTGTCCTGCGAAGGCGGCCACAGCCGCATACGCAAGGCCATGGAATTGCATCTCGAAGGCCGCGAATGTGTCGCCAAGTTCTGCACCACCTATCTGCGCGCACCGACTCTCAAAGCTTCGTGGCCCCACACACCAGGGTGGATGCATCGTCTCTATAACGGCGATGGCGAGTCGCACATCATCGCCATCGACGGGCGGGAATTGTGGTTACACCATTCGGTACTGAGTCCCGAGGGCGACCTCGACGGCCACGACCACCGAGCGGCGATCCGCAATTCTCTGGGCGCCGATGTGCCCTATGAAGTGCTCGGCCAGGAACGCTGGATTGCGCGTGCCATGGTCGCCGAGGGCTATCGTCAGGACCGCGTATTTCTGTGCGGTGACGCAGCCCATATCTGGATCCCGATGGGCGGCTTCGGCATGAACGCGGGTGTCGAGGACGCAGTTAATCTCGGCTGGAAACTGGCGGCGGTGTTGAAGGGCTGGGGTGGAGATGCCTTGCTCGACAGTTACGAAGCTGAGCGCCGCTCGATCGGGCAACTGGTGGCGGGCTCGGCCGCGAAGATATTCGAGGATCTCTATCGCGTGCCTGTGACAGACGCGCGCCTTGAAGCCAGCGACGCAGAGGGCAAAGCTTTTCGCGCTGACGTGGGCCGATCCATCACCGCCCATAACCTGGCCGAGTTTGACAGCATCGGCATGCAACTCGGGGTTACTTACGACAAGTCACCTATTGTGTGCCATGACGATGGCCAACTGCCGCCATTTGCGCTCAATCGCTATGTTGAATCGTCAGTCCCCGGCGCCCGCGCTCCGCATTTGTGGCGTGCCTCAGGGCGCGCGCTTTACGACGATTTCGGCCCGGACTTCACGCTCCTGCGTTTCGGCGCCGGCAATACGGATATTGAAGCGCTGTGCGCCGCGTTTGCCGCGCTCAAAGTGCCGCTGACGGTGCTTGAGATTGAAGAATCAGCGGCAGCGGACAAGTATCAGCATTACCCGCTGGTGTTGATTCGACCAGACCAGCATATCGCGTGGCGCTCCCACAGCGCGCCAGCCGACCCGCAGGCCGTGGTGACCAGAGTCATCGCCG
>JANOXY010000541.1:0-2617 GCA_031418675.1 Pseudomonadota bacterium | reverse complement strand
GTGCAGGTGGTGAGGCGCGGCAGACCTTGCTGATCGATGTGCTGCCCAGCGCCGCACGGGTGGATATCAATCCCCCTGAGGCGGATGTTAAGCCGCCGGCCACTGTCGAGCCCGTCGTCGGCTCCCCTGCGGCAGTCACGCCCGCGCCGGACAACCCGCCAGCGGAAGTTGTGCAGCAGGCAGTGGGCGATGGTGACCTCAACGCCGCCGCGGCGGACTTCTTCGCCCGTGTCATCCTGGGTGAGGCTGAGAGCAGCCCTGCAGTTGTACGCAGTGGCATCGGCGTCGAAGATCTCGCCGCACAACTCAATGGCATTCCGCCTAACACGGGCGAGAAAGCGCCTGCTGCCGCGGCCCCGTCGCAGCTCGCGCGCCTGGCCCTCGCGAATGTCTCATCGACGCCCGCAACGATGCCGCCAGACGCGGAAGCCGCGCCCGGTGATACGCCGTTCAAGTCCGGTGTCGACGCCATGCGGCGCGCCCTGGCCGACATCTCCGCTAATCACCAGGCCGAAATCGATCTCCGCGCGCAGGTCGTGGCCGGTTTCGGCGTCAGCCTCACGGCCGGCATCGTGCAGTGGGTATTGCGCGCGGGCTCGCTGATGTTTTCTTTTGCGTCAACCCTGCCCATCTGGCGGTTTTTTGATCCGCTGCCGATATTGATCGGCAGATCCCGCGATGAAGAATCGGGAGTGACAACGTCGACCACCGCTACGCAGGGCGCGGAGCACGGTTCGAGCCCATCGAACAATAGCCCGGAGGAGAGTGTGGAGCGTCTGTTTGAACCCCAGCGTCCCGCCACCTGAAGCTCATGCGTATGTTTTCGCCCAAGTCACCGATCGTCAGACTGAGTCTGGTGCTGACTTTGCTGACCAGCGGCATTCTGGTTCTCAGTGACCTGGTTGGCCTGTTCCCGAGTCAGTACGGAGCGCTCATCGAGGCGCGCAAGACCGTCGCGGAAACCGTCGCCATCCAGATTGCCTCGGCGGTACGGCTCGATTCCATCGCCGTGATTGACGATGTTCTCAAGGCCTTAGTCGATCGCGATCACGCCTTGCTGTCGGTTGCAGTACGGCGAAGCACTGGTCTCATCGTTGCGTCAGCCGGAGATCACGAGCAGCACTGGCGGCTTAAGACCGGCAAAACGTCGACCGAGACCCAGGTGCGGGTGCCGCTCTTTAATGGCAAAACGGAATGGGGCGCACTTGAGCTCGCCTTTGTGCCTATCGGCACCGACAAGACCAGCACCGGCCTGCCTAAATCCTTCCTTGTCGTGGTGCTGTTCGTGGTGTTCGGCGGATTTTTCGCCTACATGGCTTTTTTGCGCCGCGCCCTCAGCGAACTCGACCCCAGCGCGGTCGTTCCGCAGCGCGTGCGCGGGGCCTTGGATGCGCTCGCCGAAGGGCTGGTAATCCTCGACGAACAAGAGCGCATCTTGCTTGCCAACACGGCCTTTGCGCGCAAGTTGGCCCGCACCCCTGAGAGCTTGGTTGGTGTGCCCTTGTCCTCGCTCGCCTGGCTCCCCGCTGACGGTATGGCGACCCTGCCGCCTTTCCCCTGGAACACCGTGCTCGCCGGTGAGCAGGCGGAAGGCAATACCCATCTGCGACTTGAGACCGCTGCAAAGCTCGCGCATACCTTTGCACTGCACGCGGTCGGTGTATTGGCTGCGGATGGTGCTGTGCGCGGCGCGCTCGTCACCTTCGACGATTTGACCGGCATCGAGCAGGCCAACGGTGAGCTGCGTCGTACCCTCAGCAAGCTTGAGACTATGCAGCGCGATCTGGCCCGCCAGAACCAGGAATTACAGGTCTTGGCAACGCGCGACGCATTGTCAGGGTCGCTCAATCGCCGCGCAATATTTGAGGCATTCGAGAACCTGCTGCGGGATAGCCGCGAAACCCGTGAAGAATTGAGCTGCATCATGGTCGACATCGATAAGTTCAAGTCGATCAACGATCGTTACGGTCACGGCGTAGGCGATAAAGTCATCAAGATCGTTGCCGGTATTCTCAACGATACGGCCCGCGCCACGGATTTGGTCGGACGCTATGGCGGTGAAGAGTTTTGCGTCCTGCTGCCCAACACCCCCCTCGCGCGGGCGCTGGAGATTGCACAGCGCATCCGCGTTGCGATTCAGGAAGGCGGCGGTGCGAAGTTCAGCACGCCGATGCGCGTCACCGCCAGTCTTGGCGTATCCAGCAGCGCCTACGGCGCGGCCGATCCGCTTGAACTGTGCAACCAGTCCGACCGCGCGCTGTACGTCGCCAAGGAGAGCGGCCGCAATAAGGTCGTGGGTTGGCCGGAAGTCGCGGATTACATTGGTCAGACGCCGACTCCCGCGCCGCCGCAGCCCTCTGCGCCGGCGTTGCAGGAGCAGCCGGTAGCACCAGACGCGGCGGCGGCCACGCAGCAGCTCACCGCCCGCATCGCACAACTCGAACGGTCTTTGATGGATAGCGAGCGCGCGCGTTCCGGCATGCAAGCCGACACTCTCAGCAGCGGCCTGCCGAACTGGGCGCTGCTACAGGATCGGCTGGAGCAGGCACTGGGTCGTCTGCGGCGCAACCATACCAAGCTGGCGGTGGTGGCCCTTGAGATCGAAACCTATAAGGAT
>JANOXY010000540.1:0-3739 GCA_031418675.1 Pseudomonadota bacterium | reverse complement strand
AGCCCGCTGTGATCTCGGCCTTCCACTGCCCAGGGTTTGCCATCGGACCATTGTCAGCGGCGAGGGGCCCACCACACAAGGCCACCGCAATGCGCTGACTTCAGGGAATCGTCTGGATCAGATCGGTATCGATGAGTAGCGTCACGCCGCCACAGGCGTAGCTGTTGTAAATCTGATCATCGAGTGCGACTGGCGCACCCTCGGCGAGCGTCCAGGCCTGCGCCACAGACGTGAGACTGTCACCAGGTGGCGCCGTCGATGCGCAGGCTGTTGTGATCACCGAGCGCCATGACATCAAACAACAACAAGCTCGCGTGGTTGTTACCGCCGCCATCGTGAAGGCGAAGGCCATCCACGCCATCGAGGCTGGCCAACGACATGCTGCCGTGTGTAACAAAGCGCAGGTTGTGTTCGGCATCAACCAAGGCGCCGTCCGATCGAAAACACCGATAGCCACGGGTGCGCGAGCCGGTCGTCGCCCGCGCCACCGAACAAAGTGCAGCGACGCGATCATCGTTTGCCGCCGTGTCGCCATCTGCGCGTATGCTTTTGTGATGCCCGGCTGTGGCGGGCGCCCACGCCAGTTGATCACAGTTGTTGAGTGCAAGCTGTGAAAGCTAGGATTATGTGACGGCGGTTCGGCCACAGCGCCCCTCTGTTCCACATCCTGACTGGGCAATAGACTAGGACTCGAGAAAGAGCTTCATGGATAACCCGGTGCAAGGCGCACGTCGTTCAATACTGTTGGTCTGTGCGGACATCACTGCCTTGCGCGCCGACCGCGGCCACAGGCCATGATTAAGCCCCTGCAACTGGCGCTCGATTTATTCGGCGAATTGGCCGGTGCGACTCGGCGACCGACCATAGCGCCGAGCAAGCCTGCACCAGTCACTCCCACGCAGAACCTGCACGCTGGCTTCGCCTATGAATTGCATCAAAGTGCCAAGCGTCGCTCGTTGAGCATCGAAGTGCATCCCGACCTGCGGGTAGTGGTCCGCGCGCCCTTGCGCTTGCCAAAGCGCGAAATCGATGCCTTTATTGCCGCGCGCGTGCTGTGGGTTGCCGCCCAGCTGGAGCATTTCCGCAGCGTGCCGCGCCTGCCGCAGTGGGTACCACGCTACGACGATGGCGCGACCCATTATTACCTGGGCCTTCCCCATCGTCTGCGGCTCGATCCCACCGCCCGTCACGGTGTGGAACGACGGGATGACAGTCTGGTGATCGGTGGCCGCGCTGCGCGCGATGAGCTGGCCGCGCGCGGTGCGCTCAACGACTGGTATCGCCGGCGCGCCCGGGAAGAATTCGCGGCCATCCTGGCCGCCTGTCACCTGCATCCGCGCTTTCAACGTTATGCCTGTCCGCCCTTGCAGATCCGCGCCATGCGCAGCCGCTGGGGCAGTCTCGGTTCGCGGCGCGGCATGACTTTGAACTTGATCCTCATCCAGGCGCCGCGGGAATGCATCGAGTTTGTGGTCATGCATGAGTTGTGTCATCTGCGCTATCACGGCCACGGCAAGGGCTTTTACAAATTGCTCGATATCGTGTGCCCCGACTGGCGCGCGCATAAGCGCCTGCTCGAAGACTGCCTGCGCTGAACACCCCGACGACCACGCCCCAAGTCCTTGTCATTGGCGGCGGGCCAGCGGGACTGATGGCGGCCGAAGCCGCATGTGCGGCCGGCGCCGAGGTCAGTGTTTACGACGCCATGGCCTCGGTCGGACGTAAATTCCTTGTGGCCGGTAAGGGTGGCCTGAATCTGACCCATGGCGAAACGATGGCGGATTTTCTGACCCGCTATGGCCCTGCGCATCAGCCGCTTGCAGCCGCCTTGCGGGCATTCGACAACGACGCCATACGCCGCTGGGCGGAGGGCCTGGGCATTAAAACCTTCGTCGGCTCCTCTGGGCGCGTGTTTCCCGTCGGTTTGAAGGCCGCGCCTTTGTTGCGCCGCTGGTTGGCGCGTCTGCGGCGCGACGGGGTGCGTTTCCTGCCCCGTCACCGCTGGCTGGGTTGGGACGAGACCGGCGCTTTACGTTTTGTCACTCCCGCTCGCGAGGTGCGCGTTATTGCGGAGCGCGTGGTCCTTGCGCTCGGTGGGGCAAGCTGGCCGGCCCTCGGCGGAAATGGCGATTGGTGCGCTCCGCTGGCTACGAGCGGCGTTGTCATCACACCTTTGCGCGCTGCCAACTGTGGTTTTGAATGCGCCTGGAGCGCGCATCTACGCGAGCGCTGGGCCGGTGCTGCGGTCAAGAATGTGGTCGCCAGTTGCATCACCGCCAGCGGTCAGCCGAGTCGCGCACGCGGTGAATTTGTCCTCACCGAACACGGTATCGAAGGCAGCCTCGTTTACGCGCTGTCGCGGCATCTGCGCGATGGCCTGGAGCGCGATGGCAGCGCCGTGTTGCTGCTCGACCTGGCGCCGGATCGCGATGCTGAAAGACTCGCCTGCGCGCTGGCCGCGCCGCGCGGCAAACATAGCCTGGCCCATGTGCTCGAACGTCGCGCCGGGGTCGCGGGTGTCAAAGCCAGTCTGCTGCGCGAAGTGGCGAGCGCCGCCGAGCTGGCCGACCCGCAGCAACTCGCCCAGCTCATCAAAGCGCTACCCCTGCGGCTGGCGCGCACGCGGCCCTTGGCCGAAGCCATCAGCACCGCTGGTGGTGTGAGCCTGGCGGCCCTCGATCGGCATTACATGCTGCGTGCCCTGCCGGGCGTGTTTTGCGCCGGTGAAATGCTGGACTGGGAAGCGCCGACCGGCGGCTATCTGCTCAGCGCCTGCCTCGCGACCGGCCGCCAGGCGGGTACGGCGGCTGCCACCTGGGTCAGATCCTGACGGCCGACCGTTCCCGCGCGCGGCGTTTTCAGCTACCTTTCGCGCCTCAATTAACGCGACCACGAGGTGCCCTATGGTTTCGCTTCCCGCCGGTTATCCGGAACAGGCATTTGATGCCTTTGCCTATCTCACCACCCGCAAAGAACTGTCTGTAGAAGACATGCAAGTGCTGGCCATGATCGAATGTTTTGGTGAAGCCTTCTACCTGCTGCTCGCCGACAACGTCACCAATCCTGAAGCCAAAACGCTGCTGACCCGCAATGGCAACGAAGAGCGTGGCCATGCCCATCGCCTGTTGAAGGCCATCAAGCTGAAAAGTGGCACCGAATTCGCCTTGCCGGCCAATGAAGACAACCCGTTCTTCAAGTTCTGCCCGACCGAATTAAAATGCGACGACGATCTGATCGCAGCCCTGGCCAAAGGCGAAGCGGACGGCGATCTGGTCTACCAGGTGTGGGCCGATGCCGAGAGCAATGCGCAGGTTGCCGATTTGCTGCGCCTGAATGGCCGCGAAGAATCGCGCCACGGCGAGCGTGTCCACGAAGTGATGAAGCTGCTGGCCGCCTGAGGTTTACATCCTCTTTCCTGCCCTCTCCCCCCATGCCGGGGGAGAGGGTGTTGAATCGGGGGCCTGCATTGCGCTGTTAATGTCCGACTAAAGTCGGACCTACAGGGCGCGATCGGTTTATCTGCGCCACAGGATCTTTTGTAGGTCCGAATTTATTCGGACATTCCCTTCCACGGCCTGCACTTGTGCCGTTAATGTCCGACTGACGTCGGACCTACAGGGCGCGATCGTTAAGGGTTGTTGGATGCCTGCCCGCCGGTAAGGCCTGCGCGACATCGGTGGCGCTTACAGGGCAGGCGTCCGACAAGCCTCGATGCAGGAAACCGCGGGGGGTTGGCGAG
>JANOXY010000539.1:0-11877 GCA_031418675.1 Pseudomonadota bacterium | reverse complement strand
TCACCCCGGGGTCGGGGGTGATCTGCAACAGCGCCAAGCGTGGATCACGGGGCGGCTCATAACCCTCGATCACGACTGGCTGTTGCAGTTCGGCGGCCGTGGCCTCTACCGCGTGAATCAGTTCGACGTAGTCAGCGAGCGTAACCACGGGCGGTAGAAATACGTACAAGCGCCCGTCGCGCACCTCGGTGCAGAGGGCGGTGCGTACCACGCCTTCGACAGAGGCCGCAGGTGCTTGCGGAGCACTGGCTGCCGCGGCGCGAGGCCCAGGCGCCTGGCGATACCAATGACGGGGCATCAGTGCTTGAGGTGGCGCAAAGGGATCTCGCACCGGTGCTGTTTCGCGTTCCAAATCGAGTGCGGCAGGCAGAGAACTCACGGGCAGCCGCAGACCCAGTGGCGAGTCGCCCGGGATCAAATTCAGCTGCTCGCGCCGTAGCGGCCACGACCCCGATTGCCAACCGCCCTGCAGGCCGCGCGCCAAGGGCAGAACAAATCCCGCCGGTTTGTTCAGTGCGCCATCAAATAAGCGGCGCAGGCGCGCGCGTTCCACCGGGCTTGCGAGCCGCGCATCGGTGGGATCGATATTGGTGGGCAGCGTGCCCTCTCGCCACAGGTAGTAATAGGTGTCTTCAAAGGCGGTCTGGACAAACGATTCGCCGAGACCTAAGCGTGCGCTCAGGTTGAGCGCAAAAGTTTGCGCGATGTCCTTCGGCAATGGTGACTGGCAGGCGCTCAAATTGGCGAGCAGCGTGCGATCTGCCCACAGGGTTTCGCCATCTTCACGCCAGAAAATGCTCAAGGCCCAGCGCGGCAGTTCTTCGCCCGGATACCACTTGCCGATGCCATGGTGCACGAGACCGCCCGGTGCGTAACGGCTATGGAGTTTTTCCAATAGTACTTCGGCGGCGTGGCGTTTGCCGGGACCATCGGCGGCGATAGTCCATTGCGGACTTTCAAAGTCGTCGATGGAAACGAAGGTTGGTTCGCCGCCCATGGTCAGGCGCACATCACCGGCAATCAGATCAGCGTCAACCTGATGGCCAAGTTGATTGATGCGTGCCCATTGCGCTTCGTTATAGGGTTTGGTGACACGCGGGTCTTCGTGCACGCGCTCGACGGTGTTGCTGTATTTGAGTTCGACCTCACACACCGAAGTCATGCCATCGACGGCGGCGGCGTGACTGAAATGTGGGGTGGCCGCCAGCGGAATATGACCTTCAGCGGCGAACAGACCGGAAGTTGGGTCGAGTCCGACCCAGCCTGCGCCGGGTAGATAGACCTCGGCCCAGGCGTGCAGATCACTGAAGTCGGCGCTCGGGCCGGCCGGGCCATCCAGCGCTTTGACGTCCTCAGTCAGTTGCACCAGGTAGCCCGACACGAAGCGACTGGCCAGGCCCAAATGGCGGGCAATCTGCACCAGCAGCCAGGCGCTGTCGCGGCAGGAGCCACGGCCGCGCGCCAAGGTCTCTTCGCAGCTTTGCACGCCCGGCTCCAGACGCACGACGTAATCGATGTCTTGTTGCAGACGCTGATTCAGCGCAACCAGGAAATCGTTGGTCGGCATGGGTTGACGGGAAACCGCGGCCACCCAGGCCCGCAGACGTGGCCCGTTATCGCTGATCACGCGATAAGGCGCGAGATCCGTCGCGACATCCGCCGCATAGTCAAACGGATACGCGCTCGCATCGTCTTCGAGAAAGAAGTCAAAGGGATTCACCGACACCATGTCGGCAATCACTTCCACCTCAACCGTCAGACGTCGCGTGGCGTCCGGAAACACCACCCGTGCAAGGTGGTTGCTGTAGGCGTCCTGCTGCCAATTGATGAAATGCCCGGCCGGTTCGATGCGCAGTGAATAGGCCTCAATGCGGGTGCGCGTGTGGGGCGCCGGTTTCAGGCGCAGAATGTGGGGACCGAGCGACACAGGGCGATCGAAGTGGTAGTCGGTGAGGTGGCGAATGGCTACACGAATGGTCACTCGGTCGGTTCCTTGGTCTGCGGCTGAGGCCGCTGCTAATGATTGAGATCGACGTCTAAAAGGTGGCACGAATCATGCCAAGAGCCAGGTTATGAAATTCTCTTGGCAGAGCTACGACAACCGCGGCTTTTACGACGAACTCATCGGTCCGGGCGCTGCCGCGCGCGCGGCAGGAAGTGCCGTCGCGAAGCATATTCGCTCCTTGACCATGGACGAGATCCGCGAACGCCAGCGCGCGGCGGAATTGGCGGTCAAACGCATGGGCATCACCTTCACGGTGTACAGCGAAGGCACCAATATAGACCGCGCCTGGCCCTACGACATCATTCCTCGCACCATTTCAGGGAGCGAATGGGACAGGGTTGAGGCCGGCTTGGTGCAGCGTCTGACCGCACTGAATCTTTTCATCGACGATGTTTATAACCAACAGCGCATTCTGAGAGACCGCGTGGTGCCGCGTGATTTGATCCTCGAATCGGTTAACTTCCGCAGCGCCTGTGTTGGCATGCGGCCCAAGCACAGCGTCTGGGCTCATATTTGTGGCAGCGATCTGATTCGTGATCGTGACGGCACTTTTTACGTGCTGGAGGACAATTTGCGTGTGCCTTCGGGCGTGTCCTACATGCTCGAAAATCGCAAGGTGACCAAACGCGTCTTCCCGGAGCTGTTTGCCGCCGACAACATGCGGCCCATTGGCGAATACACCTCCCATCTGTTTGCCACGCTGGCCTCGCTCTCACCGCGTGACGGCCAGCGCCCGGTGGTGGTAGTGCTGACACCCGGCATCTATAACGCTGCCTATTTCGAGCACTCTTACCTGGCACAGCAGATGGGCGCTGAACTGGTGGAGGGCAGCGATCTATTTGTTGGCAACGATGACTGCGTGTACATGCGCACCATTGCGGGGCCGGCGCGCGTCGATGTCATCTATCGGCGCATCGACGATCTCTTCCTCGATCCCGAAGTGTTCAATCCTGCTTCAAGCTTGGGCGTGCCGGGCCTTATGCGCGCCTGGTTGCGTGGCAAAGTGGCGCTGGCCAATGCACCGGGCGCCGGTGTGGCCGACGATAAAGCGGTTTATACCTACGTCCCCGCTATGATTCGTTACTACCTGGGGGAGGATGCCATTCTGCCCAACGTAGAAACCTATCGATGTGGCGACATAGAACCTTGTGCCTATGTTCTGCAGCACCTCGACAAGCTGGTGGTGAAGCCCGTTAATGAATCGGGCGGTTACGGCATGCTGATCGGGCCGACCGCCAGTGCTGAAGAACGCCAGACGTTTGCGCGGCTGGTGCGCGCTAACCCACGCAACTATGTCGGCCAACCCTTAATCGCGCTGTCGACCTGCCCGACGGTCTGCAGCGACGGCATCGAACCCCGTCATCTTGACCTGCGACCGTTCATTCTGCAGGGCGCTCAGCACTACGTGACACCCGGCGGTCTGACTCGGGTGGCGCTCAAGAAGGGCTCATTCGTCGTGAATTCCTCCCAGGGCGGTGGCAGCAAGGACACCTGGATCGTGGATATGCCATGAGCATGCTGTCACGGGTCGCCGAACGCGTTTATTGGTTGGGGCGCTATCTGGAACGCATCGAGAACACGGCGCGTCTGGTCAGCGTGTATGGCAATGTGCTGCTCGACTTGCCACGGCCGGCCAAGCTGGTATGGGAGTCGCTGATTGCCATCACCGGCAGCGGCAAGGATTTTGCGACACGTTATGCAAGCGCCGATGAGCACAGCGTGGTGTGCTTTTATCTGACCGACCGTGCTAACCCTGCCTCAATTGTTAATTCTGCCGACCAAGCGCGCGAAAACGCGCGCACTGTGCGCGAAATGGTGCCGTCCAGTATCTGGGAAGGTATCAACGATCTGCACATCTACCTGCACGACAACGTCGAGGCTGCATTGGCGCGCCGTGGGCGCGATGCCTTCCTCGGTCGTGTCATCGAATCTTGTCAATATTTGGTCGGTTGCATGGCTGGCAGCATGAGCCGCGATGCGTCCTATCATTTTCTACGCGCGGGGCGTTACCTGGAGCGGGCAGATATGACCTCGCGCATCGTCGATGTCGGTACCGCGAATATCTTTCCGTGGGGCACAGCCGACCGCACCGGGGTGGGTGCAATCCGCGACTCAGATCCCTACGAAAGCATTTTGTGGATGAATGTGCTGCGTTCCCTGAACGCATTGCAGATGTATCGGCGCGTGGTACCCGATCGCATTTGTGCGGAAGAGGTTGTGGCGTTTTTGTTGCAGGACGAAGGCTTCCCGCGCGCGGTGGCCAATTGCCTGGAGGCATTGCAGTCCTGTCTGCGACACTTGCCGCGTAACGAGGCACCGGTGAGCACCGTCACGGCGGCAATCGGGCACGTCACCCAGGCCAATGTGGGCGCGCTGTTGCAAGCAGACGGTGTGCACGAGTTTATCGATCAGATGCAGATCGAATTCAACGAACTGCACGCGGTCATCAACGCCAGCTGGTTCGAGCCCCAGACCTGAGCACGCGCGCCCGGACTCAGCGCTGTTGTTGACTCGAGAGCTCGTTGTCCGCCTGATCCCACATCGTGGCCCAGGCCGGCGGTGGTAACGAGCGAAAGGCATCCTTCAGGCGCTCATCCCAGTTGCGTTTCAATTCCCGCAGATAGTCGCTGTCTTCTTCGAGGATCAGTCGGTTCTGCATTTCGAAGGAATCGGTTTTGTAAGCCAATACCTCGATGGGTGGGCCGACGCTGACGTTGCTGCGCATGGTCGAGTCCATCGATACCAGGCCGCATAACACTGCGGTATGCAGCGCAGTGTCGGGCTTCAGAATGCGATCCAGAATCGGCTTGCCGTATTTGCTTTCGCCGATCTGCAGAAATGGGGTGGTGCGCGAAGTGGCAATGTGATTGCCCTGCGGATAGATCAGGAACATCTCCGGAGCCGCACCGAGAATCTGCCCACCGAACAACACGCTTGCTTCGAAGTCGATGCCACCGCCGGCTTTTTTCTGTTGCATGACGCTGAGCTGCCCGATGTAGTCGGCGGCTTCGTCCATGCCGCCGAGCGTCATCAAGCTCAAGGGCATGCCGTGCTCGATGTCGTGGCGAATTTGACTGACGATGCCCTGCGCCGTAGCGAGATTGCCCGAGGTCAACAGACAGAACTGGCGATCACCGGCGCGGCCGAAGGTGTGCATCTTCGAATAGGTGCTGATCTGGTCGACGCCAGCATTGGTGCGTGAGTCGGAGAGGAACACCAGTCCCGCGTTCAGTTTTATCGCTACGCAGTAAGTCATCGAACAATGGTCTGAAGCTTGGGCCTTGCAAGGGTAGGGTGGTGGTCTGGGCGACGCAAGGGTTTTTGCCGCGCCGCACCCAGCGCTTCGTGAACATGTTTGAAAACCGACACTGGTGCTCCCGGATTGCAGGTGTCGGACAGTTTCAGGGCAACACGCGATCGATACTGAGCTTGACTTCAGCCTGGTCCTTGACGCTCAGGGTTGCGGATTTGCCTTCAAGATCGCCGGACGCGGCCTTGGCAGTGCCGCTGTGGGACACCCGCGCTACCAGATAAAATTGCTGGACATCGGCCAGAGAATGGCCGGGGACCATGGCCATGCTGTCGTCGAGGGTAAGGGTCAGCGGCAGTTCGGCGACCGTGTGACGGGAAACGGCGAGTGGCATGGGTGGTCCGTCGAGGGCGCGGGCGGCGACGAACACTGCATCGCCGGGCGCAGCCTGGTTGGCCAGGGCAGGCGCCAGGCTGACGCTGACCTTGACCGCGACCTGCGCTTTGGACGTACCGGCCTTCACGCTGCCGCCACTTCGGGCAATTAATTGTTCGATTTCTGCGTGCAGTGGGCTGTCCTTGGCGACCAGGGCGAGCGCTTGCTGGAGTGTCGTCTGCGCACCGACGCCGTCCCCCTCCTGTTGCTGGAACATCCCTTTCATCACCAGGGCGGTAGGATTCTGCGGCTCCACACTCAATACTTTTGCGGTCAGTGCCTGGGCGCGGCTGTGATACTCGTCACCACCGTTCATCAACAGGGCATCCACCAACAACAGCATCGCGGACGTTTGTTCGGGTGCGACCAGGTTCAAGCGCTCGGCGGCGGCCAGTGCCTCGCGGTAGTGGCCAAGCTCCATTTCGGTCCGAGCGAGCAGGGTCCAGGCGTCGACGTCGTCGGGATGGGTCGCCAGCCGTTGCCGCACACGGCCCACAAAATAATCGATCGAAGTCGCTTGATTGCGCCAGTCGAGATGCGGATGGCTGGCGCTGAACATCGCAAGGTCGGGTGAACCAAGCTGCCAATACAGTCCAAGCGCTGACAGTGGTGCGGCGAGGCACAGCATCGCCAATCCGGCACGGCCGCTGCGGTAAGTTGCAGGTGCCTCGCCGTTGTTTGGCAGGGCTTCGAGCACGGCGCGTTCGAGCTCTGCGCGCAGGCTGGGTGCGATCGACTGATCGATCTCGTCGGCCGCCACATCGGCTTCGAATTCCCGCAGGCGGCGTAGTTGGTCGTCGCTCGCCGCCGCTGAGTCAGTTGGCTTGCGGCGCAAGGGCACCAACAGCAGGGCGATGGCGAGCGCCGTCAACACCGCCAGCGCGAACCCGAAACTCATGGCTGTGAGTCTGCCGATTTGTTCAGCGCCGCGTGCAAGCGTGCGCGCTCAGCGTCGTCCAGTGGCAAGGCCAGCGGCGCGCGGCTGCGGCTCAGTCTGAGGACCACCACGAGCGCCAAGGCCAGCAACACAAATGGTCCCAGCCACAGCAACCAGGTGCTGACCTTCAACGGTGGACTGTAAAGCACAAAGTCGCCATAGCGGGCGACCAGGTAGTCGCGGATCTGGACATCACTGTTGCCCTGTTCGAGCAGACGGCGCACTTCATCGCGCAGATCCTGGGCAAGATCCGCGTGTGAATCTTTGAGGGTCTGGTTCTGACACACCATGCAGCGCAATTGCTCCAGCAGCGCGTCGTAGCGCGCCGCGTGGCCAGGATTGCCGAAGCTGGCCGGTGTATCACTCGCCATTGGTGGCGCGCCGACGACCAACAGCATGCCCAGTACAAAATAACGCCAGGTTTTCATTTGGTCGCGGTCTGCAAGGTCGCAAGCAGTGGCAATAACTGCTGCGAGAGGACTTCTTGGGTCAGCGGACCGACGTGTTTGTAGCGGATCACACCCGTGGCGTCGATAACGAAGGTTTCCGGCACACCGTACACGCCGAGATCGAGTCCTAATTTGCCTTCGGGATCAAACAGGGTGTGGCGATAGGGATCACCCCGTTCGCTCAGCCACTGACGGCCGGCGTTGAGTTCATCGTGGTAGTTGAGGCCGATCAGATGGAGTTTGCCGGCCCGTGCGAGTTCAAGCAGTAAGGGGTGTTCCTCGCGACAGCCCGCACACCACGACGCCCAGACATTCAGCAGCAACGGGCGGCCCAGCAGATCCTCGCGTGTCATGACGACTTCGGGTGTTGCGAGGGTGCCCAGCGCGAACTGCGGGGCGGGCTTGCCAATGAGAGGCGAGGGCACCAGCCGCGGGTCGCGATTGAGGCCGATACCGAGGAACATCACCAAGCCCCCGAACAACAGCAACGGGACGGCAAAACGCAGCGGCACTGCTCTCACGATGTTACGCGCTGCTCGTCGTTGCGGCGCGCTGCGCGTCGTGCGCTGACGCGGCGGAAGCGTGGGTCGAGCAGGGCGGTGAGGCCGCCCGCTGCCATCATGATCGCACCCAGCCACAACCAGCGCACAAAGGGTTTGACACTCAGACGCACACTCCACGCTGCACCGTCCAAGGGCTCGCCGAGGGAAATATAAAGGTCGCGGGTCAGGCCCGCGTCGATACCCGCTTCGGTCATCGGCATGGCGCGCACGCGGTAGTTGCGCTTCTCAGCCGACAAGCGCAAGGGCCCCTGGCCGGCACGGGTGATCTCGAACTGTGCTTCAGTGCCGTCGTAATTGGGACCCTGGAGCGGCAGGGCCGCGACAAATTTAAAGTGATAGCCAGCCACATCGGTTTCATCACCGGGCGCCATGCGGGTATGCAAGTCAACGGTATTGAGGCTGACCAGGGTCACCCCGACGATGGTGACAGCAAAACCCAGGTGAGCAAGATGCTGCCCCAGGTAAGCCGCCGGCAGGGCAAAAAATGCGCGCCACGGCGCCTGGCGGGCACGACAGCGCTGCACAATCCCGATTAGGGTGCTGGCGATCACCCACGCGGCCAGGGCAAGGCCGAAGATCGCGCGCGGTGAGCGAGCTGCCGATATCGCTGCCACGGCGGCGCCAAGCAGCAGCACGGCGCCGAACAAAGGCACACGCAATTCACGGCACAGGGTCGCAAAGCGGTCCTGCTTCCAGCGTGCATGCTGACCCAGGCCCAGCAATACCACCAGCGGTGTCATGACCGGTATGAAAACGCTGTTGAAGTAAGGTGGGCCGACGGAAAGTTTGCCCAAATTCAGCGCATCCAACACCAGCGGATAGAGGGTGCCAAGCAGCACCGTGGCGCAGGCCACGGTCAGTAACACGCTGTTGGCCAGCAGGAAGGTTTCACGTGAAGTTGTGGCGTAGCTTGCGCTCACCCCCATGCTCGCGCCGCGCCAGGCATAGAGCATCAAGGCACCCCCGATCACGAGCACCAGAAAGGCGAGGATGAACACACCGCGTGCCGGGTCACTGGCAAACGCATGCACCGAGGTCAGCACCCCGGAACGCACCAGAAAAGTCCCGAGCAAACTCAAGCCGAAGGCGCCGATGGCGAGCAGCACGGTCCAGCTTTTGAAGACATCGCGCTTCTCGGTGGCAGCCAGCGAATGGATCAAGGCGGTGCCCAGCAGCCACGGCATGAAGGACGCATTTTCGACCGGATCCCAGAACCACCAGCCCCCCCAGCCCAGCTCGTAATAGGCCCACCAGCTGCCGAGCGCGATGCCCAGCGTCAGGAAACACCATGCCAGCAGCGTCCATGGCCGTGCCCAGCGTGCCCAGGCGCTGTCCAGATGGCCGCCGATCAAGCCCGCGACGGCGAAGCTGAAGGCGACCGAAAAGCCGACATAGCCGGTGTAGAGCATGGGCGGATGGATGACCAGACCGAAGTCCTGCAACAGCGGGTTGAGATCAGCGCCATCAACCGGCGGCGGCAGCTGACGCAAAAAAGGATTGGAGGTCACCAGCATGAAGAGCAGGAAACCGACACTGATGATGGCCATTACCGCCAGCACCCGCGCCACAAACGCGAGAGGCAGGCCGCGGCTGGCAAAACTGACCGCGCACGACCACGCCGCTAACAGCAACACCCACAACAATAACGAGCCCTCATGGGCACCCCATAGTGCCGAGATGCGAAACGCGAGCGGCATGGCCGAGTTGGAATTGCTGGCTACGTAAGCCACCGAGAAGTCATTGGTGACAAAGGCATGGGCGAGCGCCAGGAAGGCCAGCGCGATAAACACCAGTTGGGCCCGGGCTGCCGGCCGCGCCAGCGACATCCACAACAGGTTGCCACGCTGCGCCCCGATCAGCGGGATGATCGCGCCGAGCAGCCCGATGGCCAGTGCCACCGACAGGGCGAAGTGGCCGAGCTCAGGAATCATGGTTGCGCCATTTTGTTTGCTGCGCCGTCCTTGAGCGCCTGGGCGACCTCGGGTGGCATGTAGTTCTCGTCATGTTTGGCCAGCACTTCGCTGGCCACAAACACACCCTGGGCGTCGAGTGTGCCGATGGCGACGATGCCCTGACCTTCGCGGAACAGGTCGGGCAGGATGCCGCGATAGGCAATCGTACGCTCTTGGGCGAAGTCGGTGACTTTGAAGCGCACCGTCAGATCCGAGGCCGTGCCACGCTCAACGCTGCCCTTGACCACCATGCCGCCGAGTCGAAACGGGCGGTTGTTTGGGGCCTTACCGCTGGCGACTTCTTTGGGGCTGTAAAAATACATGAGGTTCTGGTTGAAAGCCGACAGGATCAGTGCCACCGCAATGCCAACGCCGAGCACACAAAGCGCGATGATCACCATGCGTTTACGACGTGGCGTCATGCTGGTCTCCGAGGGCCTCACGGCGCGTTATACGAAACAGTGCGGCGCGCTCGGCGCGCAAGGGCAGCACGATGTTCAAGATCAGCACGACGCATGCCAGGCCATAGGAACTCCACACATAGGCGCCATAACCACCCATGTGCAGGAAGGCTTCAAGTCCACTCAGCATTTAGTCACCACCCCACGGCCAAGGTCACGCACCCAACTGGCATTGCGGTCGTAATCGAGGATCTCGCGCCGCATTCTGATCAGCAGCGTCCAGGCAAAATAACACTGGAAGGCGCTGATCATGACCAGCAGGGGTACCAGCATGTCGATGTGGATCGAAGGTTTGGCGAACTTGGTGACAGTCGAGCCTTGATGCAGTGTGCTCCACCATTCCACCGAATAGTGAATGATGGGGATGTTGACCACGCCGATTAAAGTCAGCACCGCACCGGCTCGCGCCCCGCTGCGGCGGTCGTCGAGTGCGCCGTGCAGGGCGATCACGCCTAAATATAGAAACAACAGAATCAATTCCGAGGTCAGGCGTGCGTCCCACACCCACCAGGTTCCCCACATGGGTTTGCCCCACACCGAGCCGGTGACCAAGGCCAGAAAAGTGAAGGAGGCACCCAGCGGTGCGCTGGCTCGCGCGACGATTTCTGCGATTTTCAGTTTCCAGACCAAGGCCACTGCACCCGCCGTGGCCATCACCATATAAACAAACATCGACATCCAGGCCGCCGGCACATGCACATACATGATGCGGAAGCTGTCACCCTGCTGATAATCCGCTGGCGCCAGCAGCAGACCACCGACCAAACCCCAGGCGAACAACAGCAGGCATAAACCCGCCAGCCACGGACTCAAACGACAGCTCAAGCGGTAAGCGTGCATGAGCGAAGCGTATTTATGCAGAGCAGCGAAATTCACGCGGACCTCATGGGCAGGCGGATAGCGGCGGCGCACAGGGTGCGGCGCTTGGGAATAAGCAGGCCAGTGATAATTGCATCAGCTCAAGCGGATTCTGAGGGCGGCCGCGGTCGCCCAGGGCGTCAGGGTCAGCGCCAATACGGCAAGACCGGCCAGAAAGGTCAACTCAGCGGTGACCGCTAGCCCCAGCGCCGCGTTGGCAGTGGCCGATGCCCCAAATATGAGCACAGGAATGTACAACGGCAGGATCAGCATTGCCAGAAGTAAGCCACCACCGCGCAGGCCGACGGTCAAGGCGCTGATAGCGGCGCCCATCAAGCTCATGCAGACACCGCCAAGCGCAAGGCTAACGAGCAGCGTAGTGAGCACGGCCGGCTTCAATTCGAGGGATAAACCGAGCGGCACGGACAATAACAACACCGGCAAACCGGACAACAACCAGTGGGCGAGCGCTTTGCCCAGTGCCAGCAGCGGCAGCGACGCGCCGCCGACGACCAACACTTCCAGGGTGCCATCGGCATAGTCGGCGCGAAATAGCGCTTCGAGTGACAAAGCGCTGGCGAGTAAGGCGGCCACCCACACCACAGCCCCTGCAACGCGCGATAACAAAACGCTGTCGGTCCCGAGCGCAAACGGAAATAGCAGCACGCACAGCGCGAAAAATAGTAGGGGATAGAGCGCCTCGGCCTGGTTGCGCACTGCGCGCAACAATTCCCGACGCAGCACCGCCGCAACAATCACGAAGGGCTTCATGTTTGTATTTCCGCGAGTGAGACCACGCGCAAGGCGTGACGCGAAAAAAACCCTTGGTGGGTTGCAATCAGCACGGTGCCGCCGCGCGCGACGTGATCATCGACGATGGTCTCGACCAGGCTGCGACTAGCCTGGTCCAGGGCCGTGAAGGGCTCATCGAGCATCCACAACGGCGCGTCGAACAGCAGCAGCCGCG
>JANOXY010000538.1:0-2359 GCA_031418675.1 Pseudomonadota bacterium | reverse complement strand
TGTCCACCAACGCCCTCACCCACTTGGCATCGTCGATCGCGCGCAGCTGGCCGTGCACGTGCAGTACCGCGTAGTTCCAGGTCGGCACCACCTCGCCACCGAGCTGCTTGCTCGGATACAGCGAGGGCGAGATATAACCCTGTGGCCCATGAAAGATCGCCAGCGCGGGCAGACCTGCCCCAATAACCCGCCACAGGGGATTGGCCCGCGCGACGTGCCCGCGTAACACGCTGAGCGTAGCGTCCGACAACAAGGGAATATGGTTAGCGATGAGCCCGTCAGGGCCCTGAAAAACCAAGGTCGCAAGGGGATAAGCGCGCGCCAAGGCGAGCTGCTCGTCCAGCCGGGTCTCATCAAAATGCTTGGGCACGTACATAAATCAGCTTCGCCTCAGTCGTCGGGGGTCTCAAGATCCAGGCGCTGATGCCACTGCGCGATGGCTTCCAGCGGATATTCCTCAAAGCGCTTATCGCGCTTACCCGTCGTGAGCGGCACCCAGGCAGCTTTGGAGCCGAGCATGAGGTGGGTGCGTTCGGGCGCCATCGGCAAATCACTATCTACCGCCGACGCGAAAGGATGAACAAGCTCCGGCCAACGTGGATCCCATACCCACAGCGCGCTACCACATTCGCCACAGAAATGACGTTCGGCCGGACTGCGTTTGGCGCGACCTCCGCGCTCGCCGGGCATCATGGCGCGATAAACCTTCACGAACTTGCGGCCACGGACTTTGAGTGTCGCACTATCGCCACCGAGATTGATCGCGTATCCGCCGCCGCCGGCTGTCTTGCGACAGATCGAGCAATAACAGATGTTGAAAGGATAAGGATGCCGCGACGAAAGTTTGAATTTTACTTTACCGCAATGGCACGAGCCGTCGAGTAGCATTGCATGATTCTCCGGAGAGGCTTAAGACAATTAATTGCCCGTAGTGCGAGCAACTCTGAAGTGAGCGTTGCGCCTATGGATGCACCCTCAATCGCCGCTCAATGCGCGGGTCATGGTCGCGCGGTCTATATTGCCGCCCGAAACCACCAGCGCCACGCGCCGGCCCGCCATCTGTTTGCGCTCTTTCATCAACGCAGCGAGCGGCGCGGCACCCGCGCCCTCCACCAGATTGTGGGTATCAAAAAACAAAGCAGCGATGGCCTGCAATACTTCGTCGTCGTTGACCCGCACTATTCGTGCGACGCCCGTGCGCAGATAACGCAGGGCATCGGCGGAAGGCACGCGCACCGCGAGACCGTCAGCCAGGGTATCGGCGTGTGCGGTACTCACCACTTCATTACGTTCAAACGATTGCGCGTAGGCATCGGCGTGGGCAGATACCACACCGATGACCTCGGTACGCAAGCCCAGGGCATTGCGTGCCGCCAATACACCAGCAATACCGGAACCTAGACCAATCGGCACGTAAACAGCATCGAGCTCAGGTACGGCGCGAAACAGTTCATAGGCGTAGGTACCAACGCCTTGCACCAATAATGGATGGAACGACGGCACTTGATACAGTCCGCGTTCGGCAGCGAGCAGGCTGGCGTGATCCAAGGCTGCATTAAAATCGTCGCCCTGCTCGATCAACTCAACACCGAGTGCCTTCATGGCGCGATTTTTGTCGACGTTGTTGCCGCGAGGCACAACGACCACGGCATTCAAATCATGTAGACGGGCTGCATAGCCGATGCTCTGGCCGTGGTTGCCGCGCGTCGCCGCCACCACCCCCTGTAGCCCGGGCCGCGCTTCGCTCAACTGCTGCATGAACCACAGGCCACCGCGCACTTTGAACGCCCCGGTGGGCAGATGGTTCTCGTGTTTGATCCACACCTCACACCCGCAGCGTTGCGCCAGTAGTGGCCATGCCAATTGCGGCGTGGGCAATAGCTGGGTGTAGATTTCCTGCGCAGCGCGCGCAAAATCGGCGGCGCTCAGCGGTTGGGTGAGCAAATCGCGTTGCGGCAGGCTCTCGACGGCGGCCATTCAAGACACCTTTTTATGGTGCGCCGCCTCAGCACGCGCGGCCAGTTCATGTCCCTGACGTTCGACAATTTTATTCAGCCGCGCCGGTTCGAAGCCCAGCATCGCCAGCCCGGGCGCGGCATTGGCAACCTCATGGTAGCTGGCCAGCAGGCCGTCGCGCAGCTGGCAGATGGACACCCCCTCAAAGAGCGCACGACGCCCCTGGGCACCGGCCAGGCGACTGTCATAACTGAACACATAGCGCGCATAGCCGGTGCGCCCGTCGGACACCGGTTCATGGATATCCCAGATGAAGTTAGTGGCATCGCGATGGAAGTAGTCGCCAACCATACGCGCGATATCGGCCTTGGCGAAGGCACCGTAGAAAACATCGTGATAGACC
>JANOXY010000537.1:0-8226 GCA_031418675.1 Pseudomonadota bacterium | reverse complement strand
CAGGCTAACCGGATCTACAATGCACGTGCATCGGTGACGCCGATGTACGATGCCAAGAGCCTGCGCGCCAGAAGCTGACGATCGAGTGCCCTTGTAGGTGCGAATTTATTCGCACATGGGTGACAGCGCGGGCACTGGACGCGGTAATTCCAGTGTGCGAATGAATTCGCACCTACAACGCCAGTGCATGCCCTCGGCGTGCCCTTGTAGGTGCGAATTTATTCGCACATTAATGACAGCACGGCCGCTGGATACGGTAATTCCAGTGTGCGAATAAATTCGCACCTACAACGCCAGTGCATGGTCTCGGCGTGCCCTTGTAGGTGCGAATTCATTCGCACATTAATGACAGCACGGCCGCTGGACGCGGTAATTTCAGTGTGCGAATAAATTCGCACCTACAACACCAGTACATGGCCTCGGCGTGTCCTTGTAGGTGCGAATTTATTCGCCCAAAAACGAAGATTAGGGGAGAAACAATGTCGCAGCGGATCCGGGTGCTACTCGCCAAGGTCGGTCTCGATGGCCATGACCGCGGTGTGAAAGTGGTTGCGCGTACTTTGCGTGATGCGGGCATGGACGTCATTTATACCGGCCTGCATCGCACCCCCGAAGAGGTGGTGAGCGCTGCCATCCAGGAAGACGTGGACATCCTCGGCCTGAGCCTACTGTCAGGCGCGCATATGACTATCTGCCCACGGGTCATGAAGATGCTCACCGAGCGTGGTGCGGGTGATTTGATCGTGGTGTTAGGTGGCGTGGTACCCGACGACGATGTGCCCAAGCTGAAAGACATGGGCGTCAAGGCCGTGCTGCTGCAAGACACACCACCGCGCGCCATCGTCGAAACCTTGACCGCGCTGGTGGACGCGCGCGGCCCGCGCTGAATTGGAGTCGAGCACGATGAGCATGGAATTCTGGGATTTCCCACCGCGCTACGACGACAACTACACGCCACCGGCCAATAGTCGCTACTGGTTTCCAAAGCGCGAAACCATGGCGCCGGGCGAGCGCGAGCGGGCCATCCTGCAACGCTTGCAGGCGGTGTGTGATTACGCCTATGCCAACTCCGCTTTTTATCGCCGCCATTGGGACAACGCGGGCTTCCATCCCAGCCAGTTGCAGACGCTCGAAGATTTCGAAGACCGCGTCCCGGTGGTGACCAAAGCCCATCTGCGGGAATCCCAGGCGCGCGCAGCGCCTTTTGGTGAACACCTGTGCATCCCCCGTGAAGAAGTCTTCCGCGTACATGGCACCTCGGGTACCACCGGTCGCCCCACGGCGTTTGCCATCAGCCGCAATGACTGGCAGGCGATCGCCAATGCCCATGCGCGGGTGATGTGGGGCATGGGACTGCGCCCGGCCGACACCGTGTGCGTCGCGGCTATCTTCAGTCTTTATCTCGGCAGTTGGGGAGCGCTGGCCGGTGCCGAACGACTCGGCGCGACGGTTTTCCCGTTCGGTGCCGGTGCCAGCGGCATGAGCGCGCGCGCCGTGAGCTGGCTCGATCAAATCCGCCCCACGGTGTTTTATGGCACACCGACCTATGCGCTGCACCTGGCCGAAGTGGCACGGGAAGAAGGCCTGGATGCGCGTAAGTTTGGGCTGCGTGCCCTGGTGTTTTCGGGCGAACCGGGCGCATCGATTCCGGCGGTGGTGGAAAAATTGCGTGCTGCCTTCGACGCGCAAGTCTTCGATTCCGGCTCCATGGCCGAGATGACACCCTGGATGCATGTCGCGGGCAGCGCTGAATCATCACCCGGCATGCTGTTATGGCAGGACTTGGTCTATACCGAAGTATGCGATCCGGTCACCGCTCGCCGTGTGCCCTACGGTAGTCGTGGCACGCCGGTGTACACCCACCTTGAACGCACCTCGCAGCCGATGATCCGCCTGGTGTCGGGTGATCTGGCCATCTGGGAAAACGACCCCAATCCCTGCGGGCGCACCTATCCGCGTCTGCCCAACGGCATCTTTGGCCGCATTGACGACATGTTCACCATTCGTGGCGAGAACATTTATCCGAGTGAAATCGATGCTGTCTTGAACAGCATTGCCGATTACGGTGGTGAGCATCGCATCGTCATCACGCGTGATGGTGCGATGGACGAGCTGCTGTTGCAGGTCGAGATCGAAGACGTGGCGCGCAGCGATGCGGCACGTACTGCACACTTCACCGAGACAGTGCGTCATCGCCTGCTCAAAACCCTGGCGGTGCGCGCCCAGATCGAAGTAGTGGCCTCCCACAGTTTTCCACGCACCGACTTCAAGGCGCGCCGCGTGATCGAAAACCGCGAAGTATTCCGTGACCTGCAACAAAAGCTTGAGAGCGGTCCGCGGCCATGAGCACACCGGTGCCTTCGCTGGAATTAATCGAAAGGGCGGCCGGCGGTAACACCGCCGCCACCGGCCGCCTGTTGAGCCGTGCCGAAGCCGGCGAAGACGAAGTGCAGACTGCACTCGCCGCTTGTTATCGCCGCGCCGGCCGCGCCCACGTGGTCGGCATCACCGGCGTGCCGGGCAGTGGCAAGTCGAGTCTGGTGGCAAAACTGGTGAGCGCGTGGCGCAGCGAAAACAAAAGGGTGGCGGTGATCGCCATTGATCCCTCCAGCCCCTATTCCGGCGGCTCGATTCTGGGCGATCGGGTGCGCATGCAGATGCACAGCCTCGATCCCGATGTTTTCATCCGCAGCATGGCGACCCGCGGTGCCACCGGCGGACTGGCTTCGGCCACCCTGGCGGCGGCCGACATTCTCGACGTCGCCGGCTTCGACATCATCATCGTCGAAACGGTGGGCGTCGGTCAGGACGAAGTGGAGATCGCGCGCGCCTCCCACACCACGGTGGTGGTCTCGGCGCCGGGTTTGGGTGATGACATTCAGGCCATCAAAGCCGGTATTCTCGAGATTGCCGACATCCATGTGGTCAGCAAATGTGATCGCTCCGATGCCAATCGCACCATCACCGATCTGAACAGCATGCTTGCCATGGCCGCCGCGCTCAGTGAGGCGCCGCTATGGCCGGTGCCAGTCATCGGCACCAGCGCCGAAACGGGCCAGGGTGTTGCCGATCTCGCCGCGACTATTGTCAAACATCGCGCGGCCTGTGCAGACACCGAGGCAGGTCGCAGTCGCGCCCGCGCGATTGCTGAATACCGCACGTTAAAAACCGCCGAAGAACTGCTGCGCAAGCGCTTCGCTGCCGCACGCGGCACGCGTCTCGAAGCGCTGATCGCAGGACTCACACGACGCACCCTCGATCCCTATGGCTGCGCCGCCCAACTGTTAAACGATGCCGCAATGCGAGGATGATCATGAACGCACCAGAACAGAAATGTGCAGCCGAATTGCGTGAACAACTGGCACGCTGGGAAGCGGAAGAACTCGCCGTCTTTCTCGCCAAGCAGCGTGAGCGTCGTGAGCAGTTCGAAACCCTGGGCGGCATCCCGCTCAAGCGCGTCTACACCGCCCTCGATGTCGCCGACACACCCTTGGAAGATATCGGCCTGCCGGGCCAATACCCGTTTACTCGCGGCCCCTATCCGACCATGTACCGCAGCCGCAACTGGACCATGCGCCAGATCGCAGGCTTCGGCACCGGTGAAGACACCAATCGGCGCTTTAAATACCTGGTTGCCCAAGGTCAGACCGGGCTCTCCACGGATTTCGACATGCCGACCCTGATGGGCTACGACTCCGATCACCCCATGAGCGATGGCGAAGTGGGTCGCGAAGGTGTGGCGGTTGATACGCTGGCCGATATGCGCGCCCTGCTGGACGGCATTGACCTGGAAAATATCTCAGTCTCGATGACCATCAACCCCAGCGCGTGGATCCTGCTGGCCATGTATATCGTCGTGGCACAAGAGCGTGGCAATGATCTGCACAAGCTGTCGGGTACGGTGCAGGCCGATATCCTGAAGGAGTACATGGCGCAAAAGGAATTCATCTTCCCCATCGCACCTTCCGTGCGCCTGGTGCGCGACTGCATCACCTATTGCGCCCAGCATATGAAGCGCTACAACCCGATCAACATCTCCGGCTATCACATCAGCGAAGCGGGCTCTTCACCCCTGCACGAAGTGGCTTTTTCGCTGGCCAATTGCATCACCTATGTTGAAGAAGTGACACGCACCGGCATGCATGTCGATGAGTTTGCACCGCGGCTCGCTTTTTTCTTCGTCAGCCAGGCGGATTTTTTTGAAGAAGTGGCCAAGTTTCGCGCCACGCGGCGGGTGTACGCCAAGATCATGCGCGAACGCTTCGGCGCCAGGAATCCGGAATCGATGCGCCTGCGCTTTCATACCCAGACCGCCGCCGCCACGCTGACGCGACCACAGCACAAGGTCAATATCATCCGCACCACGCTGCAAGCTTTTTCAGCGGTGCTGGGTGGCACCCAGAGCCTGCATACCAACGGCATGGACGAAGCGTTTGCCATCCCCACCGAAGAAGCCATGAAGATTGCGCTGCGCACCCAACAGGTGATCGCCGAAGAAACCAATGTCACCAGCGTGGTCGACCCGCTCGGTGGTTGCTACCTGGTGGAGAGCCTGACCAACGAATACGAAAAGCGCATCTTTGCCATTCTCGAAGAGATTGACGCCCAGGGTGGCACCATCAAGCTGATCGAAGAGGGCTGGTTTCAGAAACACATTTCGGACTTTGCCTACGACACCGCCTTACGCAAACAAAGTGGCGACAAAACCTGTATCGGTGTCAACAAGTACGTAGACGTAGACGAACATTTTGACATCGAAACCCATCCCTATGATCCGAGCACCGCTGAGCGGCAGATAGCGCGCCTGCAGGAAGTAAGGCGCAGCCGCGATGAAATCAAGCTGCAGGCCTTGCTCGCGCAACTTATTGCGAGCGCGCGTGATGAGCGCGCCAATCTGATGCCTGTCACCATCGAACTGGTGCGCGCCGGTGCATCCATGGGCGACATCATCGAAAGCCTGCGCAGCGTATGGGGTACTTATCGCGAAACCCCGGTATTCTGACCGCCCTATCCTTCTGTATCGCCGGAGCCTGTTGTCGATGATCGTCGTTCCTTATCTTGAATTCCGTCCACGCATCGGCGCCGAGCTCGACGCTGCGATCGATGCTGCGGTGATCGGCCGCGCTGAAATCGGCGCACGTTGCCACTTGGGCCAGCTCGCCACCGTGCGCGCCGATGGTGAAAACATTCGTATTGGTGACGACTGCTGGTTTGCCGACTTCAGCACGGTGCATATCGCCCACAGCGTGTTCCCGGCCGTGGTTGGCCAAGGTGTTAGCGTGGCGAAATTTGGCCTGGTGCACGCCTGCGATCTGGGTGATGGCTGTGTGGTCGGTGAACATGCCCTGGTGATGGACAACAGCCGCATCGGCGCAGGCGCCGTCATTGCTGCCGACAGCGTCGTACCACCGGGCAAGGTGCTCGAAGGTGGTTGGTTGTATGCCGGCATCCCGGCCAAAGCCGTGCGTCCCATCAGCAGGCAGGAAGTTGAAACACTGCACGCATTGGTACGTGGGCGCGCGGGCGCAGGCAACCCGGCGCTGGAAGCCGTGCTGCATAGCACGGCACCGGTACCTGCCTTGCTTCAGAAGCCGGGCGCGGGCCTGCCAACAAAAGTAACACCCGGTGCCTACATTGCACCGACCGCCAGTTTGAACGGCAATCTGCGCCTGGCCAACGGCGCCAGCATCTGGTTCGGTGTGGAGATGGTGGGCGGCGGCGACATCGTCATTGGGGCTGGCAGTAACGTGCAGGACAATACCCGCATCGAACTCGCGGCCGACGAACGCATACAGCTAGGACAACGGGTGACCGTCGGCCATAACGTGCGCATGGCGAGCTGTGTGATCGAGGACCAGGCGATGGTCGGCATGGGTTCGGTGGTTGGTGCCGGGACCATCGTGCGCAGTGGTGGTGTCATTGCAGCGGGCGCAGTCACGGCACCCGGCACTGAAGTTGGCGCAGGCGAAATCTGGTCTGGGAATCCGGCACGACGCTGGAAACCGCTGCCCGCCGAAAATCGTGCAAATTTTGCGCGTGGTGCTGAAGTGTATATCGAATACGCGACGAATTATTTGCGTTGAATCGATGGCAGCGCCTGTGTCCGAATAAATTCGGACCTACCAACCGGCAGTGTGGGTCCGAATTCATTCGGACATTCATTCCACCCGGCTCGCTCCATTGATCTCCCCCCGCTTTCGCGGCACTCTTGCGCCTGCCTCACAGGACCGATTTTCATGCGCTTACTTGCCATGCGCCACTGCGCGTTGAAATTTTTCGCCGCTGTATTTTTTTTTTCCATCACGCTGCCGGCACTTGCTGCTGCGTCCAGCCCAACGCAAGCACCTGCGGTATTCGGTTGGGTCGAGTGGACCTACATCGAACCGCATCACATCCACGTCAAGGCCAAACTGGATTCCGGCGCCAAGACCAGTTCGCTGTCAGCGGTTGATATCGAACGCTTTAAACGCGATGGTGCGATCTGGATGCGTTTTCGAGTACCCATTTCTGCCAGCGATGGCGGCACCAACGAACCGCAGCTGATCGACATGGAGCGCAAACTCGAACGCGAGGTACTGATCAAACGCCACGGTGGTGGACCCTCGCGCCGACCGGTGGTTGAGATCGATGTTTGTCTCGGCACCCGCATGTTCACAACACCCGTGACGCTCACCGACCGCAGTCGCTTCAACTACCCGCTGTTGTTGGGTCGCTCGGCATTACGCGGACACGCTTTGCTCGACGCTGGGCAGACCTATATTAACGGCGCAGATGCCGAGCGCTGTAAGCCGGCCGCCGATCACAACAATCATTGAGAGCGCAGCTATGAAACGTCTGCAAGCCACCGTCCTCGCGTTGTTGGTCACCGTCGCAGCGCTGGGGCTGATGTACGCCAAGATTTCGCGCTTGGGTCTGCCCTTACTACCCAATCAGCTTCAGCAGGTGTGGTCGATCGAGGCCAAGATTGAGTTCGAATCCAGTCGCCGCGCCACCGTGGTCGATTTTGATATTCCCGATAAGCTCGGTGATTTTGTGCGACTGGACGAATACTTTATTTCGCGCGGTTATGGCCTGAACGTGGGTATTCGCGACAATGACCGGCGGGCCGAATGGTCGACGCGTCAGGCACGCGGTGCGCAGCGACTCTACTACCGGCTGGAAGCGGTGCCCCAGAGTGAGGACGAAAGCGCCGAGCCGCCCAAGCAACGCGCACTCGCTCCGCCCGTCCCACCTGCTTATGAGGAACCGTTGGCTTCGGCCATCCAGGACACGCTCGGTGATGTGCGCGATGAGTCGGCGAATGTTTTCACTTTTGTCAGCCAGACCCTGGTCAAACTCAATGCGCTGGCACCCAGCGACAACATCATGATCATTCGCGAGAACCTCGATCGCGCCAGTGAGCCTTGGGTCGAGCGTCTCATTTATGTATTGGCCGGTGCCAGTATCAATGCGCGCATGGTACGCGGCGTAATTCTCGAAGATCGCACCGCCAGCCAGCATTTGACACCGTGGCTGGAAGTCCATAACGGCACACGCTGGGAAGGCTTCGATCCGCAGACCGGCAATCGTGGTTATCCGGAAAATTTCATGCGCTGGTCTGTGGGTGCTGAACCCCTGCTGCATATCGAGGGGGGGCGCAATGACAAGCTCTCGTTCTCGATCTCGCGCTACGCGCAGTCGCCCACCACGGTGGCACGCGCACGCGGCGTGGCCAACGACACCTTGCTCGCCAGCACCATGCTGTTCAACCTGCCGGTTAATACCCAGAACGTCTATCGGGTATTGCTGATGGTGCCCTTTGGCGCACTGGTGGTGGCTTTCATGCGCACCATTGTCGGTTTGCCGACCCTCGGCACCTTCATGCCCATCCTGGTCGCGATCGCGTTCCGTGAAACGGAACTGGCCTGGGGTATCGCCTTGTTCCTCGTGATTACCAGCGCGGGGCTGTCGCTGCGCTTTTATCTCGAACGCCTGCAATTGCTGCTGGTGCCGCGCTTATGTTCAGTGTTGGTGCTGGTGGTATTGCTGATGGTGGTGATAAGTCTCGTCAGCGGGCGGCTCGGCATCGATAAAGGCTTTTCGATAGCGCTGTTTCCCATCGTCATTTTGACCATGGTCATCGAACGCATGTCGGTGATCTGGGAAGAGTCGGGACCCAGCCAGGCGCTGAAGGAAGGCCTCGGCAGTTTGAGCGTGGCGATCCTCGGCTATCTGGTCATGAAAAAC
>JANOXY010000536.1:0-10438 GCA_031418675.1 Pseudomonadota bacterium | reverse complement strand
AAGTGCAACATGCTGATGGCAAGCGTACCCGCACAGTAAGTGCACTCAACCGGGTGCGAGCGGCATGCGTCGCAGATACCAGATTAAATCCATCTCCGGGGCAGCCAGCCCACAGGCGGTGATGGCCGCCGAGATCTGACCACGATGGTGGCTGGCGTGGTTAAAGACATGCAGCAGCAAGGTCGCGCATTCCTGCTCAAAAACCGTGCCCGCCATATTGGTGTAGCGGATGTTTGCGGCGAGTTGCGCGTTGCTCTGGGTGGCCAGCCAAGTTTGCCAGCGTGCGCTGTGGGAGTAGAGCGCCTGCTCAAGTTCAGCGCGATCGGTTTCCAGTTCGGTATCGAGGCCGCCGACGGTAAAAGGCACGTCTACCACGCGCCCGAACCAGACCTTGTCAGCAACCAGCAGGTGATTGAGCGTGCCGTGAATACTGCGAAAGAACAGACCAAGATCGGCGCGGTAGCGTGTTTCGTCCAGTGGCAGCAGGGCTTCGTAAAGGATGTCGAAGGTCCAGCGGTGGTAAGCGGCCAACAGTTCCAGATGTGATTTCATGGGGCTCCGGTTACGTGCGGCGACATTGTGATCAAGGGGCGTTAGCGTCCCAGCGTAATTCCTTTAGCGGAGTTGTCACAGCCGCACCCCGTCCTGGTGAATTGCGCCCTGTGATCAGCGCAACGTACCATGAGCGCTGACCCCGAGCCTTCGCACCTGAACGCTCGCCGATTGCCTATGAGGAGCATCCATGAACGGCGCCCATACTTTGCTTGATACCCTGGTTGAAGCTGGCGTCGAAGTCTGCTTCGCCAATCCCGGCACATCAGAGATGCATCTCGTCACCGCGATTGGCAAGAGCGAAGCCGTGCGCCCCATTCTGTGTCTGTTCGAAGGGGTCGTGACCGGCGCTGCCGATGGCTACGCGCGCATGGCCGGCAAGCCCGCCATCACGCTGCTGCACCTTGCGCCGGGTTATGCCAACGGCATGGCCAATCTGCACAACGCCAGCAAAGCCCATTCGGCGGTGGTCAACATCGTTGGTGATCATGCGGTGTGGCATCACCAGTACAACGCGCCACTGACCTCGGATGTCCCGGGACATGCGCGTCTGCAATCGGCGTGGGTGCGCAGCTCGTCGTCGGCCGAGGACCTGGCCCTGGCGGGCGCTGAGGCGGTGCAGGCGGCACGCGGTGGCGCGGGCCATATAGCGACGCTGATTGTGCCGGCCAATCATGCCTGGGAACCGGCGCACAAATCCTACGACAAGCTTCAGCCCCAGCCGCTCGCGCAGGTGGCCGACGATGTCATCGAGGCAATCGCCACCGCCTTGGCCAATGGTCGGCGCACGGCCATCGTGCTCGGCGCCGGCGCCTTACGTGAAGAACCGCTGGAAACGATTGGTCGCATCGCGGCTGGCTGTGGTGCGACGCTGTTATGTGAGACCTTCCCGGCGCGGGTGCAGCGTGGTGCGGGTCGTGTGCCGCTGGCGCGTATTCCCTACTTTGCCGAGCAAGCCATCGAATTTTTGCGCGACTTCGAACAGATGATCCTGATCGGCGCGCAGCAGCCCGTGGCTTTTTTTGCCTACCCCGGCGTCGCCAGCCTGCTCGCAGCCCCCACCTGCACGATGCTGACCCTGGCCGGTGTCCACGACGATATCCCTGCCGCGTTAACCAAGCTCGCGACGCGAGTGCAGGCAGCGGCCGACTGCCCACGTCAGCCGCGTGTTGTGCCTACCCTGCACGATGGCGAATTGAGCCCGGCCGCGATCGCCGATGTGATCAGTGCGTTGTTGCCGGACAATGCCATCATCTCCGACGAAGGCATCACCTGTGGACTGGAACTTTTTCTACGTACCCAGGGCGCGCCCGCCCATGATTGGTTGGCGATCACGGGCGGCTCCATCGGCCAGGGTCTGCCAGTGAGTTTCGGCGCTTCTATCGCCTGTCCTGAGCGCAAAGTTGTCGCCTTTCAGGCCGATGGCAGCGCCATGTATACCGTGCAGTCGTTATGGAGCATGTCGCGTGAACGTTGCGACGTTACCGTGGTGTTGTTGAACAACAGCAGTTACGCCATTTTGAACGTCGAACTCGCGCGCCTGAAAGCCGGTGACCCAACACCCAAAACTTTGTCGATGCTCGATCTCGGCAACCCCGTTATCGACTGGGTGAGTATTGCGCGTGGCATGCAGGTCGAAGCCTGTCGGGTCTCTACGGTGGCTGAATTCGAGCGTGCTTTTAGCGAAGCCATGACCACGCCGGGGCCGCGCCTGATCGAGGTGATGGTGATACAAAAAATCGCCGTCCCAGCGTTGCCCAAAAGCGCCTGCCTGCAGGTGCTTTAGGGCCACGCAGCTGCACCTCGCAGCGGATACGATCACTTGCGGGGTGCGCACCTGGACTCGAACTGGACTCAGCTCTGTTTGTTCCTCAGCTCGCGCAATCGTTGCTCGAGCACTTTGGCCTTGTCCCGCCCACCGCCAAGGAACTCCGGTGCGGCGCGGTAATAGCTCAACAAATCTTCGATAGCCTTTTCGAAGTTGGGGTCCAGGCGTACCGCCAATTCCAGGGCACTACAGGTTTTGCGCGCGAGGTCCATGGCCGATAGCCAGTTGGCGCGTTGGGCCAGACGTCCGTAAGCCTTGCCGAGCAGGTGCGCGCAACGCGCGCAGTCGGCGTGGGATTGCATGAGCGCTTCAAGCATGCGCACGGCGTCTTCGTAGCGATGGGCGCGATAGGTTTTACGCGCAGCCTGATAGCTGAGCTCGAGCGCACCCTTGGGCGGCTCCGAGCGGACATCGCCGACTATCAATAAACCGATGAGGAGCAGACAGGTACGCATCGCCGTGGGGAGGGTGCGGGTCGGATTTGATGCGCGGGGATGTTAAGCCTTCGATCCCACGATTGCGAGCCTATTGGGACCGCGAGCACTGCCGGGGCAGGCGCGCGCGCTGCTGGCATTGCTGAGCAGATGGCGCACTGATGCGAGCCCGGCGCGCACATCAGTCGCCTGGTGTGATGTCGGGGATCGCACGCAGCTCCTGCCAGAAGCTCTGCGCTTGCAACTTCCCCAGACCTGCGGGACTCAACAGGCGCGCGTCGAAATTGTCGTGGGCATACGCAAGTGCCTTAACCCGCCACAAGCTCAAATCGCGCGATTGCACGTCGCGCAGTTCGATACCAACGATGGTCGCAATATTATCGATGAGTCGCTCTTGATACTTCACGACTTTCCACAGCTTGCCACCGCGATCGTAGTACTCGCGCTTGAGTGGAAGTCGTGTGTCGTCGGCAATCCAGGTCACCATCCGCGAGTAATAACGATCAACATCCGGTTCGGCCTGCACCTTCCAGAACAGACGCTGCTCGTGCATTTCATTGCCCAGCAATACCGGTGGCTTGGTATTGCGGGTGGTCATGGCGATGTCGTCGAAGCTGAAATCTGTGGAGAGCAAGCGGCGGTCGGCCTCAAGCGGAGAAAGTGAGCGTGCCCGCTGTTCGTCAGGGGCATAGAGCCATAAGCCTAAGGTCTGTGTATCGGCCTTGGGCGCCGTAAGTATTGCGCTGCCCTTGATATTGGCCGGCGAGACCATGCTGATAGCCGAGCGTGGCCCGCGCGCGTCGCGCTGGCGCACGACCAGCGCGTCCCATAACGAACTACCGCCACCCGGTTGATCGCTGTGCATGGAAATTTGCACGCGACTGAGCTGTGCTGTGGTGGGGACCAAGGCCCGCTGCATGTCCTCCAGTAGGGCAAGCGCATCGGGCGTTTGAGCCGCGCTCAGCTGCACCCAGGCCAGCAGAGCGCACAGCGCGCCGGCCCGCGCGACATGGATGACAAATTCAGTGCTCATGGTTTCCCCCGCGTGGAGCTGACGTTTGTGGTGCGAGCAGCCTCGTTCGCGCTAGTTCCCGTGAGGGGCTGGTGAGTCGGACGTGGTGACGCGGCACCCGCTACGGCGACACGCACGTCGCGTCATGCCGGTGCATCATTTTCGCCCGAGCCATTCTACTGTGCGCACCAATGTGGAGCACAGGTCTCTAGCGCCTTCCGCCATCACGCCGCTAGGACACTGATTTGCAGCAAGTAATTTCCTTGGCATACATGCTGCTAGTGGCTCGTGGGACAACGTTAGCGCTCACCAAAGGAGTTCACTGCATGAAACTCATTACCGCTGTCATCAAGCCCTTCAAGCTCGATGAAGTCCGCCTCGCTCTCGCCGACGTTGGCGTGCAAGGCCTCACCGTCACCGAGGTCAAGGGTTTTGGTCGCCAGCGCGGCCACACCGAGCTCTATCGAGGCGCCGAATACCAGGTCGACTTTCTACCCAAGGTCAAGCTCGAGATCGCGCTCGACGACGCGCAGGTCAGTGCCGCCATCGACGCGATTTGCAAGGTCGCACGGACCGGCAAGATTGGCGACGGCAAATTGTTCGTCACTGATCTTGGCCAGGCGATCCGTATCCGTACCGGCGAGTCCGGTCCTGACGCGCTGTAAGCGACCCATCCAGGTTTTCCTTCATCGTATTTAAAGAGTGGAATTGTCATGAACCGTAACAAGCTTGCTTTGCTCCTTGGGCCGCATGAGCTGGGCCATAGCCGCACCCTGGTGTCGCTTCTGGTCATGCTGGCGTGCATGTTTCTGCCGTTTATCGCCGGTGCAGATGAAGCACCACCGGCGCCGGTGCCCAATAAGGGCGACGTCGCCTGGATGCTGGTCTCGACCCTGCTCGTGATCATGATGGCCGTGCCGGGCCTGGCCTTGTTCTATGGTGGTCTGGTGCGATCGAAGAACATCCTGTCGGTGCTGATGCAAGTCATGGTCGGCTTCTCCCTGCTGGTGGTGTTGTGGTGTATCTATGGCTACTCGCTGGCCTTCACCGAAGGCAATGCCTACGTGGGTGGCATGTCGCGT
The DNA here is from genome assembly GCA_031418675.1 of Pseudomonadota bacterium. GTDB lineage: Bacteria > Pseudomonadota > Gammaproteobacteria > JADJYF01. Next base: position 5,530 of record JANOXY010000536.1, on the reverse strand, counting down.
CTGTTCTTGAACGGCGTGTTCGATCCTGTGACCGGGGTATTCGCGAATGCGGCAACCTTCAGCAAAGGTGTTGTCATTCCAGAGATCGTATTCGTCGCTTTCCAGGGTACATTCGCCGCCATTACGGTGTGTCTGATCGTGGGTGCCTTTGCTGAACGCATGAAGTTTTCAGCCACCCTGATCTTCATGGTGCTGTGGTTCACGATCGGATACCTGCCCATCGCACACATGGTGTGGTTCTGGATGGGGCCGGACGCTTACACCGCCACTGAAGTTGTTGCCGACATGAATTCCAAGGCTGGCTTGATCTGGCAGATGGGCGCGCTCGACTTTGCCGGCGGCACCGTGGTGCACATCAACGCCGGTGTTGCGGGACTCATCGGTGCCATCATGATCGGCAAGCGCGTCGGTTACGGTCGCGAACCGATGCCGCCCCACAACCTGGTATTGACCATGATCGGTGCTTCACTGTTGTGGGTGGGCTGGTTTGGATTTAATGCAGGTTCGGCATTGGAAGCAGGCAATTTTGCGGCGCTGGCTTTCTTGAATACCTTCTCAGCGACCGCCGCGGCTTGTGTCAGCTGGACCTTGGTGGAATGGGCGCTGCGCCGGCATCCTTCCATGCTCGGTGCGGCCTCGGGTGCGGTGGCGGGTCTGGTGGCCATCACCCCGGCCTGCGGCAACGTGGGTCTCATGGGTGCCATCATCATCGGTCTGCTGGCGGGCGTGGTCTGCTTCTGGGGTGTGACGGGCCTGAAGAAGCTGGTCGGTGCGGACGATGCACTTGACGTGTTCGGTGTGCACGGTCTGGGCGGCATCCTCGGCGCGCTGTTGACCGGCGTGTTCAATAATCAGTCCTTGGGTGGTCCCGGTCTGGTCACGGATTGGGTGACTGCGTCGGTCGGCTCCAACCCGGTCATGACCCAGCTCATCATCCAGGCCAAGGGCGTTGCCATCACGGTTGCTTGGGCTGCGGTTGCCGCCTTCATCTCCTTCAAGATCGCAGACCTGCTGGTCGGACTGCGGGTACCGGAAGACGAAGAGCGAGAAGGTCTCGATACCTCCACCCACGGCGAACGCGCCTACAGCGCTTAAGCAACAGCAACGAGGGGCGCCCTGCGGGGCGCCCCTTTTTTTTGCATCGAAAAATGGGGTGTGATCAGTGCAGATTGCCGAGCCGTGTGCAGCTCAGTGGGGTGAGGATCGCCGGGCGTAGCGCCCGACGACTTGCACCAAAATGGTGACGAGGCTGGCCGGAGTCAGGGTTTTATCCCGCCGAAGCCGGCCGTTCATCGCGCTCCACCTGGCCGAAGGTCTTGTCGATGATCTCCGGTAGATGGGCAAGACGATGGGCAACCAACTCGTTGCCACCCCCGGTGACGATGGAACGCGCGGCTTCCGGCGGCTGACCAAAGCGTGCTGAGAACTCTGAGCGCGTAGACGGCGCTGGTGGTTCCAGGCGCAGGTGATCCGGCTTGCCATCGGCTTCGCGGAATTCCGGCATGACTTCTTCGGCGAAGATCTGCATGTTCTTCATCACCATCCAGTTCGGCATCGGACCATAGGACGAACCGACCGCCAGAATGCCGCCGGCACCCACTTGGTCGCAGTATTCGCCAAGCTGGTTTTTCACCGTTTCCGGCGAGCCGACGATGATGTAGCGATCTTTGATCAGCTCATCGTAGGAGAGTTGTGATTGTGGTTTGACCCGGCCCTTCTTGAGCAGACCGACAAAGTTGCGGAAGGACTTGGTGCTCATATAACCCGGCGGGAAAAACAGCTGGTCCGGGATCTTGAGGCCGGTATTAAAGACCCAGGACAGATGCGCTTTGGCTTCGCGATGGGCCTGCTCGTCGGTTTCCGCCACATAGGTCGGCACGCAGGCATTAAACATGCTCTTGGGCGCGTCGTAGCCGAGACGATGACATTCTTCGCGCAAGCCATCGAAGGCCATTTTGGTAAACCACAGGGGCGAGAACACCATCATGTAGGTGTAGTGGTGGCGCGCGATAAATTGCAGCGTTTCTAAAGATCCCTGGCCCGGGATCCAGATCGGCGGGTGGGGCTGCTGGATCGGCTTGGGAATGATGTTGACGTTGGGCACGTAGAAGTGATCACCTTGCCAGGTAAAGGGGCCATCGTCGGTCCAGGCCTTGATGATCAAGTCGTGGGCCTCATCGAAGCGCTCGACCGAATCGGCGGGTGTCACCCCGTTGTTGAAATACTCGCAGCCGATGCCGCGCACAAAGCCGGAAATAATGCGGCCGCCCGAGATCACATCGAGCATGGCAATTTCTTCGGCCACCCGCAGCGGATTGCCGTGCAGTGGAATGGCGTTGCCGATCACGCCGATAGGAATATGACTGGTTCGCTGCACCAGCATTGCCGCGATGATATTGGGCGAGGGCATGGTGCCGTAAAAATTGGCGTGGTGTTCGTTGACGCCCACACCATCGAAGCCGTGTTTTTCGGCCGCGACCAGCTGGTCAATATATTCGTTGTAAAGCAGGCGACCGCGTTGCGGGTCGTAATGTTTGTTGGACAGCGATACCCAGCTCGAGGGGAATTCAGCGGTCGGCGGAATGTGCGGGTAGGGCATCAAGTGGAAAAAATAGAAGCGGAGCTTGTTCATTACTTGGCCTCTTCGATTAAGCCCAGCAGCGCATCGGCCAGCAGGCGTGGACGTTCTAAACAGGGTTCGTGACCGGTACCAGGGATTCGCACCAGTCGGCTGTTGGGCAGCACCTCGGCGTAACGGTCAGACATCTGATTGGGCACCAGACGATCCTCTTCCGCGCCAACCACCAGGGTCGGACACTGCACACGTTGCAAGCGCCGCTCCAGCGCCAGGTTGTAACGTGGTGCCCACATCAGACGCGCGGCAGCAGCAAATTCTGAATAAAGATGGATGCCCTCTTCGAAGTCCTCGGCGTCCGGCAGAAATTCCATCATCACCGACTTATCCATGAACAAGCGGTCGAACAGCTCCGCTGCCGGCAGCTGGAAAATGTCGACCCCAGGGTTATCGGGCAGACGCAAACCGACCGGCGTAATCAAGGCCAGCGACTTCAGGCGGCGCGGATAAAAGGACGCAAATTCGGCCGCTGCCCAACCGCCCATGGAAAAGCCAATGAGGTGGATGCGGTCCAGCCCCAGCTGATCGAACAACTGGTCGTAGAGCTGGGTGAGATCGTCGAAGGTGCGAAACCATTTGGGCAACGGCGTTTCGCCAAAGCCAGGTTGTTCGGGTGTGATGAAGTCGGTTTTTTCGGCCATCATCTGGTAGAGCGGGATCCACATGCGGGTGAAGCCCGCACCGTGCAGTAACACTACCGCTTCGCCCTGGCCCTGGCGACGGTAGGCGATGGGCAGGCCGGCGACCGTTTCAAAAGCCGGCGGCGTGTAGAATCGGGCGGGTTTCGGTACGTCGACTTTGTCGACGACGTCGATATAGCTCATGGTGGCTCCCGTAGCTTGAGGGGTTGGACCCTGTATATAGCACAGCAAGCTGCCAGGCTCCCAGGGCAGGGGCCGCTGATAACGGCCGTGGTGCGGGCGCCCGGCCCTGGCGCAGGACAGGTGTGGGCTCAATGGCGCCGCGCGAGCTGCCGACAAGCCCGGAATCCAGGTCCGGTGCAGTGCACTTACCCGAGGAACACAGTCGATGAAACCCGCTATCCAGGCCTGGTTCGTTACGCTCGCAGCCACCCTCTTTTTCAGCTTCCAGGCGAGTGCTGCTGACATTCATCAGTGGCGCGACAAAGACGGGCAGTTGCACTTCGGCGACCGGCCACCTGCCGATACCACCTCGACCGTGGTCAAGGTCAGAACCAATGTCTACACCAGCCCCAGCATCGAAGCGCTGAGCAGCACACCTGCAGAGGCCGAAGCACAGGTGGTGATGTACAGCGCGTCGTGGTGTGGTTATTGCCGCAAGGCGCGCGATTATTTCACCAGCCACAACGTCGCGTTCAGCGAATACGATATTGAAACCAGTGAAAAAGGTCAGCGCGATTACCAGCAATTGGGTGCCCGCGGCGTGCCGGTCATCCTGGTCGGCACGCAGCGTTTGAACGGCTTTACGCCGGCTGCTTTCGAAAGCATCTACCAGTCCAATTGAAGTGGGTGATGGTGTTGGCCAATGCTTCGGCCAGCATCCAGCCGGGCTTCAGCCTGGCGTGATTACAGGGCCTCGTTTACCTCGAAGGCGCAAAACCCGGCCTTGTCAGCCAAATACGCCGGCGGCCCGCAGCGCTTCAATCTGCGCAGTGTCCATCGCAAGCTCCCCGCGCAGCACGCTTTCATTGTGGGCACCGAGTGTCGCGACCTGGGGTTTGACCGCCGCGTGGGTTTCGGAAAACAGGAAGGGACTATTGGGCACTTTGAGCGGGCCGGCGCCATCAACGATGTCAACCAGCATGTCGCGGTGTTTGAGTTGTGCATCGTCAGCAAGTTGGTTGATGCGACGATAGCGCGCACAGGGTACATCGGCGGCGGCCAGGCCTTTTAACGCCTCGTCAGCGCTGCGGGCACGGGTCCATTCTTCGGTAAGCGCCATCAGCTCGTTGTAATGCTCAAAGCGCGCGCGGGAAGTGGTGAAGCGCGGGTCATCGAGCATTTCGGGCCTGCCGATGGCCTGCGCCAATTTGACAAATTGGGGCTGGCTGAGGGGCATGGCGATGATGTAGCCATCATTGGTCGCGAGTGGGCCATAAACCCTGAGATTCGGATCAGGATTAAAGGCGGTCTGGAAATCGCGATGCATGGTTGAGATCAGACTGTCCATCATGGCGATATCGATGTACTGACCGATGCCGGTGCGCATGCGGTAATAAAGCGCGGCGCTGATGGCGCCAAACGCCTGCAACGCCGCCGTCGTATCGCCCACCGGCAGGCCCATGTTGAGCGGCCGTTCCAGGCCCGGCTGACTGTCCTGATTGACCAGTTCGTAACCGGACAGCGCTTGCACGATGGGTGCAAATGCCGGCAGCCCCGCGTCCGGTCCGCTCTGCCCGTAACCCGAAATCGAACACATCACCAGCTTCTCGTTGTGGGGCCGCAGACTCGCATAATCGAGACCCAGTCGCGCCATCACGCCGGGGCTGAAGTTCTCCACCACCACGTCGTAGTGCGCAACTAGACGCTTGCAGAGGTCAACCGCAGCGGCTTGTTTCAGATCCAGGTTCAGGCTGCGCTTGCCACTGTTCAGCGAGCTGAACACCGTGCCAAATTCACCGCGCAGCGGCCCGAGATGGCGCATCAACTCACCTCCGGGCGGCTCCACTTTGAGCACGTCAGCACCGAGGTCGGCCAGCATGCGCGTGCAATAGGAGCCAGCGATAATCGCCGTAAAATCGAGCACGCGTATGTCGTCGAAAATGCGCGGTCCGTGGGGCGCACGCATGGCGCGGGGATCGATCATGGTCAGGCTCTTGGGTGCTGTGGGGGCCTTATTCTAGCGGGGTGGGGCGGAAAGAATAGATTGTGGTTTCAGCGGCAATGTCCGAGTGAAGTCGGACCTACAAAAACG
>JANOXY010000535.1:0-4931 GCA_031418675.1 Pseudomonadota bacterium | reverse complement strand
GTCGCTTGAATAGCCATCATGACTAACGCGAACACCCTACCCACCGACAATATCGACCTGCGCACCTCAACAGCTATCCTGTCTCCGACAGGCTGCTAGTAAAGTCCGAAATCAAGAATAGAGATCGCCGTCGTTCGATTCAAACGCCGTATTGCATTGTTCGACGAATTGATACCAGACCGCTTACCCGACAATGGGCTGGGCATATTTTCCAGCACGCGCGGCCTCGGCTGCGAAATTCTTGCCTACTGTTTAAGCCGTCATGTACCGCTTCCTTGGGAGACCGAACTCACCCGTAGATCCTACCGTCACGTTATTTCAGCGCGGCTGATGTCGCGTGAGTTCTTGAACCGATCGGAGGGGCCGCTTTTGTTCTTTTCGGTGACCGAAATGCAGAAGAGTCAGTAGCTGTTCCTGGCCGTAAACGGACTGTATTAATCCAGGGCTAATCCGTGTTATTCGTGACGCTACCTATTCGTGGACAATCAACGTGCTGCGCGTTATCTCCACGTGCCGGCTGCCAGCGAACGCCCGCTCAATCGCCGCCATATTGCGGTGGAGCAAGAATTCTAGTTCAACGTTGTTAACGTTCCCGGTAGAAATAAACAACAGCGCCGGCTGTCCGGTCAACAAGAACGACTGAACGAAATCACTATCCTTGGTCACTACAATCCGGTCGTCGCGTATCGCACAGGCGACGACATCGGAATCGGGCGTACGATTCCCAAGCGGCAAGTCCAGGGTGTGCAGGGCATCGTGCCCATGCTGCCTCAGCCACCCGACAAACCGCACGGGCAACTGCGCATCGACCAGGAATTTCACGCCGTCAGGGGTTCGGCTCGGTTTACGTGCGCGAGTCGGGCGGCATAGGCCAGCACGGCGAGAATATCGTCGCGCTCTAGGTCAGGATAATCGGCGAGGATCTCCTCGATGGTCATGCCACCGGCCAACCACTCGAGGACTGACTCGACAGGGTATCGCAGTCCGCGGATGCAAGGCTTGCCGTGACAGATCGCGGGGTCGCTGGTGATACGGTTGCTCATCGGATTTATCCGCGCCGGAGGTGTTCAGCTGAGTATAGGGGACCTCGCGGAAATTCCGCAGTCTTGCCCGGAATCGGAGCAAAAGCAGGTGTGCCAAAAAGTGGGCTAGTGTCCGGCAATATCTCGACTCATTTCACTGTAATTGACGCTCATTAGCACACTGGCAGGTGCCGCAAACTATTGATTAATAAACGCCTGTAGCGCGTCTCCCGGCCTACGAACTAGGGGGTCGGGAGTTCAAGTCTCTCTGGATGCGCCCAATCGCTGATTACATTTAGACGGTTATCAAGCCCTCGATAGCCCGTTCTGACGTTTTACGCCCCCGGCGCCGACATCGTGCTGCACTAGCGTGCTAGCGGGAGGGCCAGCGTTCGTGCTGCTCGTCGATGAAAAAGGCGTGAGCGTGGTTTTGGCCGTCTGTATGTTCGGAGAGATGCGGATGGTCGGCGGGCAAGTCATCGTGCTGATGCGATAGCACTTCCTCGTCATCACGAGGCCATAGGCCGCGTGCCAGCAGCGTGCCGAGTAGCGCCAATGCCGCCATCGCCCACATCGACGCCGCGATGCTCACCTTCGCCCCCAGCCAGCCAACCACGGGATAGGCAATCAGCCAGCAAGCGTGCGACAGCGAGAACTGCGCGGCGAACAAGGCAGGCCGATCCCGTTCCATCGAAGATCGCCTCAGCAAGCGGCCCCCGGGCGTGACGACCGCGGCGTAGCTGCCACCCAGAAGCAACCAGCCCGCCAACAGCAGCGGCCATTGCAGCGTCGGCGTCAGCAGCGGCCAGCTGATGGCCAGTGCGATCAACAGGCCGCACAGCAGCGTGGCAGCGATAAGCATCACCACGCGGTCACTGTATTGCTTGAGGACACGCGGCAGCAGCAGCGCGGTCGCCATCGAGCCACTGCCAAATGCGGCCAGCGCCAAGGCCACGGCACTTTCAGGTTGTGACAAGTTCTCGCGGACGATGACCACGGTATTGACGATCACCAGCGCGCTGCCCGCAGCCGCTGTCAGGGTCAGCGCCAATAGGCCGCGCAGGCGGGGCGTGGCGAGATAGATGCGCAGGCCCTGCGTCAGCTTGCGACCGACGCTGAGTTGCGGCGCGCTGGCAGGCGCGTGGGGCAATACCACCGACAGCACCAGCAGCGCCGAGCCCATGAAGCCCGCCGCTGTGCCCACAAACAGGCCGTGATAGCTGACGACCAGCAATAACATCGCCGCCAGCGCCGGACTCAGCAGATTTTCGAGGTCATAGGCGAGGCGCGAAAGTGACAGTGCCCGGGTGTAGTCCTCCTCATCCGGCAGCACATCCGGGATGGTCGCCTGAAAGATGGGTGTGAACGCGGCCGAGCTACTTTGCAGCACGAAGATCAGCCCATAGATTTGCCAGATTTGATCCACCCAGGGCAGCACCAGCACCACTGCGACGCGGCTGATGTCGAGACTCACCAGCAGCGTGCGACGCGAGAAACGATTGGCGTAGGCCCCGGCGAGCGGAGCCACCAGCACATAGGCCACCATCTTGATCGCGAGTGCCGTGCCGAGCACTGCGCCCGCGTCTTTCCCCGCCAGATTGTAGGCCAACAGCCCGAGTGCGACCGTCGCGAGTCCCGTGCCCACCAGCGCCACTACCTGTGCAAGAAACAGGTGCCGATAAATGCGGTTCTTAAGGATCGAGAACATAGTCGCGCCAGTTCGGCCGGGCTGATAGAGCTTCTTTAAGTAGCCGCAGACCTTGACCGAGATGGTCACAGGCGTGCTGCTCTTGTTCTTGATAGCTGTACGCGAACACGGAACCAGCGAACAGGGAGAGCAACAGCTTGGCAATCAGTTCCAGTCTCATTGGAAAACTCTTTGGGATGGATGACTCAAGGAGACAAAATAGAAATGGTTTTGCGTGCCAGCACACGATACAGCCCCGGCAGCACGAGCAGCGTGAGCAAGGTAGAAGACAAAATGCCGCCGATCACCACTGTCGCGAGCGGCCTTTGCACCTCGCTGCCGATGCCGGTGTTGAAGGCCATCGGCACGAAACCGAGGCCCGCGACCAGGGCCGTCATCAGCACCGGACGCAGGCGTGTCATCGCACCTTCGATGATGGCTTCATCCAGAGCCATGCCGGACTGGCGCAGATCGCGGATGAAGCTGACCATCACCAGGCCATTGAGCACCGCGATACCCGATAGCGCGATAAAGCCGACACCGGCTGAAATCGACAGCGGAATGTGACGCAGCCACAGCGCCAGGACACCGCCGGTGAGCGCCAGCGGTACGCCGCTGAAGATCACGGCGGCATCGCGGGCGGAGCCAAGCGCCATGTAGAGCAGGCCCACGATCAGCAGCAGCGTCATCGGCACGACGATAGCGAGGCGTTGGCTCGCTGACTGCAATTGCTCGAAGGTGCCGCCATAGTCCAACCAGTAGCCGGACGGCAGTTCGACTTGTTCCGCCACCGCCGTCTGCACGTCTTTGACGAAGCTGCCGAGATCGCGGCCGCGCACATTGGCGGTCACTACCACGCGGCGCTTGCCGTTTTCGCGGTTGACTTGATTGAGGCCGGAGACGAGTTTGGTTTCGACCACCTCGCCCAGCGGCACATAGCCTCCTCCAGGCAGTTGCACCGGCAGACTTGAAAGCGCCTCCGGCTTGCTGCGCAGGCGTTCTGGCAGACGTACGATAATCTCGCTGCGGCGGTCGCCTTCATAGAGTTGGCCGGCCACCTCACCACCGAGTGCTGTCGCCACCAAGTCCTGCACGTCAGCGACGTTCAGGCCCAGCCGCGCGAGCGTCTCGCGCTTCGGCTTGATAGTGAACACCGGTAGGCCGGTGGCCTGTTCGACAGCCACGTCGGCAGCACCCGGCACGGTGTTTAGCACTTTTCCGATCTGTGCGCCGAGCGCCACCAGCATGTCGTGGTCATCGCCGAACACCTTCACTGCCAGTTCCGCACGCACGCCGGCAATCAGCTCGTTGAAGCGCATCTGGATCGGCTGCAAGAATTCGTAGCGGTTGCCAGGGATGAGTGTGACCACTGCTTCCAGATCGGCCACTACCTGATGCTTGGACTTGCCGGGATCAGGCCATTCCTTACGGTCTTTCAGAATGATGAAATTGTCGGCCACGCTCGGTGGTGCGGCCTCGGTCGCCACCTCGGCGGTGCCTATCTTGGCGAACACACGCGCCACTTCCGGCAGCACCTTGATGGCTTCCTCCAGCTGTTTCTGTTGCGAGATGGCCTGCCCCAACGACGTGCCGGGGATGCGCAGCGCGTGCATGGCGATGTCGCCCTCATCGAGGTTGGGCAGAAACTCACTGCCCATGCGCGTCACCAAAGCGCCTGACAGCACAACAAGCACACCTGCCCCGATGAGCAAGATCCACCGCAGACGTAGCGCAGCCGTCAGCACCGGGCGATAAACACAACTCGCGCCGCGCATCACCAGGTTTTTTTTCTCCACCACCGGCTTGCGGAACAACAGCGCTACACCCGCAGGGACGAAAGTGAGCGAGAGCAACATGGCGCTCACCAGCGCCAGCACCACGGTGAAGGCCATCGGGTGGAACATCTTGCCCTCCACGCCGGTGAGACTGAAGATCGGCAGGTACACCGCCGTGATGATGAAAACACCAAACAGCGCCGGGCGGATCACTTCCCTGGTCGCTTCGAACACCCGTTGCAGACGCTCCTTGAGCGGCATCGGCGCGCCGCGTTCGCGCGCCTCGTGCGACAGCCGCCGCAGGCAGTTCTCAACGATGATGACCGCGCCGTCGATGATGATGCCGAAGTCGAGCGCACCCAGGCTCATCAGGTTGGCGCTGACCTTGTTGCTCACCATGCCGGTGAAGGTGAACAGCATCGCCAGCGGGATCACCATCGCGGTGAT
>JANOXY010000534.1:0-8102 GCA_031418675.1 Pseudomonadota bacterium | reverse complement strand
TGTGGGGCGTTTCAGGCGGCTGCTGCCGTCAAGCCCGGTTTCAACGTCGTTCATCGGCATTCCTAGGGGTGGCGATGGAGTCATCTTGGCCGACATGCTGATCGGCGCCGGCTGCGTCGCGACAGTCGAGACCTCGGGGGTCTCCCTGGGTGAGTATGGTCCGGCGTCACGCTTTGTTGAGGCGATCAGGCGTGGCACGGTCAATATTCTCGATGCCACCTGCCCAGCAATTTACGCGGGCCTGCAGGCCGCAGAAAAAGGCATTCCCTTCATGCCACTGCGTGGTTTGATTGGCTCGGATCTGCTTGTCCAGCGCAGCGACTTCCGCGTGATCGACAATCCCTTTGTTGATAACGACCCGATCGTAGCCCTGCCAGCCATCATTCCTGACTTTGCGTTATTCCATGCGCCTTTGGCCGATCGTGCCGGCAATGTTTACGTCGGGCGCCACAAAGAATTGAAGCTGATGGCCCATGCCGCGCGCGCAAGCCTGGTTACGGTCGAACGCTACGTCGACTTTGATCTCATGGAAAACGAGCAGCTCGCGGTCGGCACGCTGAGCTCAATGTATGTCACCGCCGTGGCGCAAGCAGTGCGCGGTGCAGCACCTTCCAATCTGCCCGGTGAATACGATTTTGATCGCGACGCGCTGCAAGCTTATGCCGTGGCAGCCGCGACGCGCGAAGGCTTCGAGCGCTGGTTGGCCGTCGCGCTGCAAGTCCCACAGACCGCGGCAGCCTGAGTGCCAGCTGTGGTGGTTCACGATGAAGAACTTCTGATCGCGACCATTGCCGATTTGCTGATCGGTTGTGGACATATTGCCGTCGGTGTGTTGTCGCCCATCCCCGGTTCAGCAGCCCTGCTGGCGCGTGCCCGCAACGGCGGTGAATCGCGGGTATCGATTATTGGCAGCTTCAACGAACCCTATCGCACCGATGGGGGTGTCGATATTTTTGACTGTGCGGGCCAGGGTCGCGTGGATGCGTTTTTCCTCAGCGGCGGGCAGATCGACGGCCAAGCCAATATCAATCTCACCGGTGTTGGTGCCTATCCACAGCAAGACGTGCGCTGGTCCGGTGCGTTTGGTTCAGCGTATTTGTACTTCATGGTGCCACGCGTGATTCTGTTTCGCGAACAACACACACGCCGCGTGCTGGTGCCTAAAGTCGATTTCATCAGCGCACCGGGCGTGAGCGCGCCAAACATCTATCGGCCCGGTGGCCCCTACGCGCTGGTCACCAATCGCTGCGTGTTCATGTTCAACAAACAGGCGCAGCGTTTTTGCCTCGCCAGCGTGCACGCGGGCCACACGCTGGAAGAAATCCGCGATCAAACGGGCTTTGATTTTGATTGCCCGCCGGTGGTGCCCAGCACGGCCGCACCCGACGCCGCCACACTCGCCCTGATCCGCGGTGAAGTGGCGCAGGCGATCGCTGATCCTTATCCTGCTTTTGCGCGACGCCTGTGGAGTGTCGAAGCCGCCGCTTGATTCCCAAGCGTGCGGCTCGCACGCGCGCTGATCGTGCTCAAACAAACTCGCCTTTGACCGCCGCCAGGAATTCAAAAGTGCGAGCCATCGCACCCGCATCGGTCTCGGCGATTGCAGCATTAAAATCCGTCACACCACTGTCGCGAATGCGCCCGAGTTCGCGGCGCAAAGTGGCCTCGTCGCCGACCAGAGCCGCGTCCGCCGGCCCGCGATAACCTTCGCGGTCGAGCATTGCGCGATAGCTGGGCAGCTGACCGTAGATCTCGAGATTCTTGGCAATGCCAGTGCGCGCTTCATCAACCGCGTTGGTCAGCACGATGGGATAACCACCGATCACCCGCGGCGCGGGCCGCCCGGCCGTGCTGGCCGCTGGCAGCAGATGTTTCAAGATGTGTTCGGCGATGGTGCGCGGGCCGGTCATCCAGGTGCTGGTGCCGTCGGCCAGTTGACCGCTCAAGCGCAACATATGTTCACCGAGAGCGGCGACCACCACCGGCACGTCGCGCACACCGGGCACGGCGACCTGCAGGTTGGCGACGCGGAATTCTTCGCCATCAAAATTCACCACTTCGCCACGCAACAGTGGCCGCAGGATCTTCAAGTACTCGCGCATGTGGCGGGCGGGCTGGGCGTAGGACAGTCCCAGCATGCCCTCCACCACCAGCTTATGGGACAGGCCTATGCCCAGCACAAAACGATTGCCGCTCAACTGCGCGGTGGTCAGCGCCTGCTGGGCCATGGCCATGGGATGGCGAGGATAGGTGGGCGTGACCGCCGTACCGAGTTCGATACGGCGAGTTTCGCGCCCGGCCACCCCTAAGGCGGCAATGGCATCAATGGAGCGGATGTGAGCCATCCACAAGCTGTCAAAGCCGGCGCTCTCGGCACGTTTGGCGAGAGCCACGATGTCGTCGACCGTAATGCCATGCATGCTGGCGCCGCACATGAGTCCGAATTTCATAGTCGTCATCTCCTGGGGCTTATGGGTTGGGTGGCCTTGTTTTCGGCTAATTCGCGGGCTGGCATTGTAGAACCGGGGCGGTTGTCAGCGATATTTACAGTCGGGCTGCAGCGTCCCGATCCGCCAAGCGCGGCGCTGAGAACAGGTCCGTAAGCGCTCTTTACAGGTAGGTTTTTGATTTAGACGGCCATTGTGCAGTGATCTCAGGATGAGAACGGTGATGTCATGGTCGCCACGCCGGCGGTTCGGTCGCGCACAACATGTCAATATTTTTTACACGAGCTACTGGGTGGTTGCGGAACGGTTTCTATAACGTACTGATAAGTTGAAATTAATTATTTTGGCCTAAGATTTGCTAATTTTTTTGTGCAGTCCAAATTTCACCTGAGGAAAACATCATGGCTCGCGTCCCGACTTTTGCCGTAACCCTGTGTGCCGGCCTCCTCGCCAGCCTCAATGTGTCAGCGCTGCCGATTAACAATGTGAGCTACGCGTCCCTGACCGGCACCCAATTGATCACCTTCGACGACGTCGCAGGCGGCGGCGCCCCCGGCGCCAATTACGACGCCATTTTTGAGTCCGGCAATACTGCCATCGGCGAACGCTTTGTCGGCCAGACGGTCGTCGCCAATGGCGACTTTGATACTTTGGTGGGTGCGCCGGGCGCGCCGCTGAAACTCACCGTAGGCGCTGCCGGCCAGAATCTGAACGTTTTTACCAATGGCAGCAGTCAGGTCCTCACCGGTTTAGGGACACTTGGATTCCCAGACTTCAGTGCCATCGGCGAGGGTGCTTTTGCAGTGCTGTTTGATTTCGACCAGTCGCAATTCGGGTTCCAGCTGGTTGGTGGTAACGGTGGCAATGGCTTCGTCAGTTTCTTCCGCCGCAACGGCACCCTGATCGATTCCCTGACCATCGCCAACCTCGCCGATGACTTTTACGGTTTTTCGCGCGAAGGTGGCCTGAAGGACATCGCGGGTGTCTCGATTTCCAATGACGACTTGGCTGGCGTGGGCTTTGACAATCTGAAGTTCGACGTAGCCGGTGTCATCGGTGACCCGAATGCAGTGCCGGAACCGGCCACCCTCGCCCTCACCGGATTAAGTCTGCTTGGGCTTGGGCTGTCGCGCCGACGGTCGCGCGCTATCTAAACCTCATTTGCGCAATAGAGAAGTTCGCGTGAATGGATCGGATGACGATCTGACGCGCGCTTCTCTGGGTGCAAAACCTCAGATTCCCAGCGGCGCCAAGCGATGCCGCGGCACGCTGGACTGGCGTGCCGGATCAGCCCGCTAGCCGCGACATCTTTTGCCTGAATAACGACTAAAGTCGTGACGGCTCGTCCCCCTGTTGATTACGATGCCCAGCGTGCGCCGCGTCTGCGCGGCCGCAAGTCATTCTTCACCCAAAATGCAGTTCACAGACCGATTGCCCCGCCATCGGCCAAGTACGCACGGAGCCAACATGCCGCACAAGCTCATACGCCTGGTCCTGCCCCTAGTACTGAGCGTCGCGGCCATGCTCGTGAACCCCGCACAAGCGGCGGAGTGGATCTACACCGTGCAGAGTGGCGACAACCCCTGGAATCTGACCGAGCGCTTTCTGGCCGGGATCAAATACTGGCCGCGCATTCAAACCCTCAACCGCATCAGCGATGCCGAACACATTCCCCCCGGCACGCGCTTGCGTATTCCGGTGGAGTGGCTACGGCGGGTTGATGCGATTGCCAAGGTCACTAGCGTACATGGCAAAGCCGATGTGAGTCGCCGTCGCGCCAGTCGACCGCTGAGTGCCGGCATGCAGTTACGTAGCGGCGATGTCATTCGTACCGGCGAAGATTCCAATGTCTCGATCGAATTTGCCGATGGCTCGCGGGTGCTGGTACACGCCGCCGCCGAGTTGCATCTCGATGCCCTGGGAAGCTTCGAGAATACCGAGTACTACGATACCCAGGTGCGCCTCACCCAGGGTCGCATGGAAAACCTGGTGGCCCCGCTGGGCAAAGGTCCGGGTCGCTTCGAAATCAGTACACCAGCGGCCGTCACCGCCGTCAGAGGTACACGCTATCGAGTTAATGCCGCAGCCGACGCCACGCGCAGCGAAGTGCTGGAGGGCAAGGTCGGCGTGAGCAACGAGGCCGACGGGGTGGAGGTGGCGGCCGGTTACGGCACCCTCGCCGCCGCGAACCAGGCGCCCTCCGCACCGGTCGAGCTGCTACCCGCGCCAGATCTCGCCAAGCTAGCCCCCCGTCTTGAGCGGGTGCCGGTTGCCGTCACCATCGATGCTTTGGCGGGTGCCCAGGCCTATCGTTTTCAACTGGCGGCCGAGGCCAGTTTCGACAGCCTGCTGTTCGATGCGCGTGCCGACGGCACGCGTCTGCGTGGCCCCGATCTGCCCGACGGCCATTATTTTCTGCGCGTGCGCGGCATCGACGCCAAGGGTCTCGAAGGCCTGAATGCCGACCACACTTTCGAACTCGACGCGCGTCCTGAACCACCTCTGCTGACCGCGCCGGCACCGGGGGCCGGTGTGCCGGAAGAGCGTCCCGTCATGAGTTGGGGTGAGAGCAGCGGCGTTCAGACCTATCACCTGCAACTCGCACGGGACGCTGCTTTCACCGATCTGGTGATGGACGAAGGCGCGATCAGCGCCGCCCAGGCCACCACCCCCCAGCCCCTGCCACCCGGCATATATTTCTGGCGCGTCGCATCCATCACATCGACGGAAGGCCAGGGCCCCTATAGCGACACCCAGCAGTTCCGTCGCCTGCCGCCCGCGCCAGCCATGGAAGCACCGGCCGTCGACAAGGAGAATATGAGCGTGCGCTGGCGCGCGGGCGAAGCCGGTCAGACCTTCCAGTTCCAGCTCGCGACGGAAGAAAACTTCGTGCAGCCGACGCTGGATATGCGCGTTGATGGCGCCGAAGCTAAATTCAAGCGGCCCAAGGGCGGTAGCTACTACATGCGCGTCAAGACCATTGATGCCGATGGCACCGAGGGCGCGTTTGGTACGGTGCAGAAAATCGAAGTGCCTGGCAAAGCCGGCGCACGCTGGTGGCTGATTATCTTCCTGCCCCTGATCGGTCTCGCTTTGTGATCAACCTCGTGACGCGGCTCTCGAGCTGGTCGCGCGGCGAGACCGCACGCCTGGCGGGCGCGCTGTGTGCCATCACCGCAATTGCCGCGTTATCGGGCATGCTGGAGCGCTGGGACAACATCATCTACGACGCGACCATGCGTCTGCGCAATAGCGCGCCCCCCGACGACATCGTGATCGTTGCCGTCGATGAGCGCAGCCTCAAGCAGCTCGGCCGCTGGCCGTGGTCACGACACCTGCACGCACAACTGCTGGAGCGCATGACACGTGTCGGGGTGCGCGGCGTAGGCTTCGACATCATGTTTGCGGAAGCCTCGGAGCAGGATGGTGGCGACGAACATCTGGCCGGTGCCATCGCCGCCAACGGCACCGTGGTGTTACCGGTATTTCCCGATCAGGAAAGCAGCGACGGACCCTTGCGCGAGGTGCAACCCCTGCGGACCTTCGCCAATGTCGCAGCCAAACTTGGCCACGTTGACACCGAGCTCGATCGCGATTCGCTGATCCGTAGTGTTTATCTGCAGGCCGGCCTGGCCTCGCCGGTGTGGCCAACGCTGGCACTCGCCATGCTCGAACAATTTGCGCCCAACGACTGGCAGCACCTGCCGGGTGAAATCCGCGGCACGGCCGCCGGCAACCTCAGCGGTCAATGGCTGCGTGATCATCGTCTGCTGGTGAATTTTGCTGGGCCACCCGGACGTTTTCGGCAACTGTCATTTGTTGATGTGCTGCAGCAGGACAGCGCGTTGGCCAGTCTGCGTGGGCGCTTTGTGCTGGTCGGGGTGACTGCCGGTGGCCTGGGACGTTCACTCGCGACACCGGTCTCGGGGGAAGCACAGCCGATGTCGGGCGTGGAATTTAATGCCACCGTGCTCGACAACCTGCGCACGCGCAGTTGGATTACACCGCTCAATGGCGTCGCCTATGTGTTGCTGCTGTCGCTGTTCGCGCTCACCCCGTCGCTGCTATACACACGCTGCTCACCGCGCCAGGGCCTGCTGGTGGCGAGTGTCCTGGTGGTCCTGATTGTACTGACACCCGTCGTGCTGCTGCTCACCTTGCAATTATGGTTTGCGCCGGCGCCCGCCCTGCTGGCTGCCATCTGCAGCTATCCGCTGTGGAGCTGGCGACGGGTCGAGCGCACGGCACGCAGTCTGCGACGCGAACGGGAACTGGCGCGTGCCACACTGCACTCGATCGGCGATGCCGTAGTGACAACTGATCTTGAAGGTGTCATCACCTACATGAATCCGGTCGCCGAACAATTAAGCGATCAGTCCCGGCGTGATGCCATCGGCCGCCATATCTCCGCCGTATTCTGGTCAGCCCAGCGTGCCGAGCGCGACAAATCCGCTACCATCATTGGTCAGGCGCTGCGTGAGAATCGCTCGGTGCGCTCGCCTTCTTACGCCTTGCTCAGTAAGCGCTTTGGCGAGAGCTACGCGGTGCGCATTACCGCCAGCCCAATCATCGCCGAAGGCGGCTCACGGCAAGGTGCGGTCATTGCGTTCCACGACGTAACGGAAAATCTTTCACTGACACGGCAGGTCGCGCACCAGGCCACCCACGACGCCCTGACGCAATTGCCAAATCGCGAATTGCTGGCCGATCGCGCCACCCAGGCCATCGCTGCGGCCCGGCGTGATGGCACCATGCTGGCCATCTTGTTTCTTGATCTCGACGGCTTCAAATATGTAAACAGCAGTCACGGTCATGCCGTCGGTGACGCGTTGCTGATCGAATTGAGCGAACGACTCAGTCTCACCGCCCGCGCCCATGACACCGTCGCACGCTGGGATGGTGATCAATTCGGTATCCTGCTCACGGGTCTCGAAACCACAGCGACCGCCGATGAAATGGCGCGACGTTTCCTCGCCCTCGGTGACGAAGCCTATGGCAGCGAGGACCACGACGTGCATATCACGGGCAGCATTGGCATCAGCTTTTATCCGCGCGACGGCGAGGACATCGAAAGCCTTTTTCATCATGCCGACACCGCGCTGCATCGGGTCAAACAACGGGAGCGCAACGCCATCGGTTATTACGATCAAGCCTACGATGCCCGCGCTCGCCATCAGCTGCAAATAGCCAATGGTCTGCATCACGCCTTACGCCATGATGAGTTCGAACTTTATTTCCAGCCAACGCTGCAGCTCGACACTGAGCGTGTGATCGGCGCCGAAGCTCTACTGCGCTGGCATCATCCCGAACGTGGCCTGTTGCTGCCAGGTGAATACGTGCCGGTCGCCGAAGAGTCGGATTTGATTCAGCACATAGGCACCTGGGTACTGCAACAAGCTTGCCTGCAGTCTCGCCAATGGCAACTGGCAGGCATGGTATTGAAGATCAGTATCAACGTGTCCCCGCGTCAGCTCATCAACAATGGCTTGCTCGCCGCGGTTAAAGCCGCACTCACCAACTCGGGGGCTGACCCCAAAAACATCACACTTGAGATCACCGAAAGCGCCGTGACCCACGAACGGGAAAAAGCCGTGCAGATTCTTGAGGCACTCAAGGGGCTGGGCCTGCACCTTGCCATGGACGATTTTGGCACCG
>JANOXY010000533.1:0-4364 GCA_031418675.1 Pseudomonadota bacterium | reverse complement strand
GATCATTGGCCTGCAGATCGTAGATACGGTCGAAGCGAGACCGACGCAACCAGCGCAGCACGGCGATGTTATTGCGCCAGCCGGCACGCGCGAAGCTCGTCACGCGATAGCGCGGCCAGTCGGCGAATAAGGGCGCGAACTGTGGGGTGGTCAGTAACTCGAGTTGGTCGTGCGCATGATGACGGGCGATGGCATCGAGCAAGGGCGTTGCCATGACGACATCGCCGAGTGCGCCGAGCTTGATGACCAGTATTCTGCTCACAATGCCGACACCTGCTTCACAGCGCTCCCCATGACGGTACCATTCCCACAGATCCTCGGCTTTCACTACCACGCCTGGCGGCGCGGGCTCGGCAACTTTGCGTTGCTGAGTCAGCGGCACTGCGTGGGGCAGATCGCGAGCATGCATCAGTCCGGCACACACTGGCTGAAGTTCATGCTCGCCAATGCCCTATCTTATCAATACGGCACACCACCACCGGCCTATAACCATGCCAATGATGTTATCGGCGGCCCGCGCGATCCGATTGTTTATGCCAGCTTGCCGCGGCTGATCAGCAGTCACAGCATGCCTCACCCCGTGCTGCGTTTTGCCTGGATTCAAACCCGACTCGGCCTGCCACGTTATGTGGTGCTGGTGCGCGATCTGCGCGCCTCGCTGGTTTCCAACTATGTGAAATGGCAACAGCGCTACGGCGTCGATTTCAGTACCTATCTGCGCGGTGATGTGGCGGGTCGCGATTACAATAGCGACATCTGGTGGACGCTGCGTTTTTTGAATGCCTGGGGCGCCGCCGCCGCACGCGCACCACAACGCGTAAGCGTGCTGCGTTACGAAGACCTGCAGACCAATACGCTCGGTGAATTGACGCGCATCGCCAGTCATTTTCAACTGCAGTTAAGTGCAGCGGCCCTGGCCCACGGCGTTGCGCAGTCGGACAAATCGATCATGGCGCGGCGCGATGATCCCCAGCGTCCGCCCGGCGCGGTGCGTGTCGGTGGCGACGAGCAGTTGCCACGCTACAGCCGCGACGATCTTGAATTTGTGAGCGCGGTTTGTCGGCGTTGCCTGCGCTATGACTTCGGCTACGACTACGCAGCCGGCAACTAACGGGCAACTTCCGCATACACCGCCAGCGTTGCCTGCTGCATGGCCTCGACGGTGTAAGGATGGTGACGGGGTACGGGCTGCGGTGCGGCCAGCAGATTGGCGATGCGGTCCGCCGCACCGTGTATATCACCGCGTTTGACCAAACCCTGGGGATAGATCCCGCGCAAAATTTCTCCCGTGCCACCGTAGTCATAACCCACCACCGGTGTACCAACACTCAAGGCCTCGATGGTGGTACGGCCAAAGGCCTCGGGCTCGGTGGTCAAAGAACATGCGATGGCCGATATCGACAACAGCTCGCGAAGATCATTGCGCTGGCCAAGAAAACTCACGTCGTCGACCAAGCCCAAGGCCACTATCCGCGCACGCAATTCTTTTTCGAATGCCTGCTTGCGCGGATGCGCCGCGCCGGCGATCAGTCCATGCACCGCCAGCCCGCGTTTGCGTAAAGCGGCGAGAACTTCAATAAAGTCGAGCTGGCCTTTCCAACGGGTCAGACGCGCCGGCAGGATCAGCAGCGTGCGCCCGCCGAGTGCCCCGTGGTCGGCCTGCCACGTCGCCAACCAGGTCGCCGATGGTGCGAAGTCATAGGCATAGTCGGCGCGATCAACACCGCGTGGAATGACCACGATGCGTGAGCGATCAACATGGGGATAGTTGTCCGTGATATAGCCGCGAATGAACTGCGAGATCGCAATCACACGCTCGCCGCTGACCATGATGCGTGAATAGGCATTGACGCTATAGGGCCCGTGCACGGTGGTGATCCAGGTCGGTCGGGTCAGGGCGGGTAGTCCACGTAGCGCGAAGTAGCCCAGCCAGGCCGGCAGACGCGAGCGAGCGTGTACAACATCCACCTGGTTGGCGCCTAGATAGTCGCGCAACGCGCTGATGTGGCGCAGGCTGCTCAGGCGCTTTTCGCCCACACCCAAGTGCAGATGTTCAGCGCCGCAGTCCAGCAGTTCCGGCACCAGACGACCACCAGCACTGACGACGATGGCGCGGTGACCGGCGGCGACCAGCGCCTGGGCAATTTGCACCGTGCCGCGCTCGACACCGCCGACATCAAGTTGCGGCAATAACTGCACTACCGTTAAACGGCGACTCATAGCGTGCGCCCCAGGGCCGGCCAGCGCGCGAGCAGAAGGTCGGCAACCCGCTCGGCTTCCTGCAACAACAACGGTGAGCGGGCTGATCCTCGCGCAGCATCGGCGAGGGACATCACATGCCCCCGCGCCAACAAATCGTCAGCCACGGCCGTGATGCGATCAACGCGGCGCGTTGGCACGGCCAACACCCCGACCGGCGCGCCGGCGCTCAGCGCCTCGTAGATCATCGACACACTGTCGGCGCTGACCCACACCTGGGCAGCACGTGATAACACACCCGGCAGCCAATCATTCGGCGCCAGGCGATGGTCCATGAATTCCACATCGGGCATGGTGGCCAGGCGCGCAGCCAGGCTTGGCGGGGAGCGTCGCGAATCGGTGACAAGCCAGCGCAGGCCCGCTGTGTGTGCACGCAGCTGAGCGATCTGCGACAACATCGTTTCATCGTGCCAGTCGTGATGGGCCGAGGGTCCACCGAGCAGGATCACACCGAGTTCGGTCTCGCGGGTGGCGGCCGGCCGCATGGGATTCAAGGGACCTTCGCTCACGATCACATGGGTGCCGGCTGGCACGCCATCATGGCGCGGAATGATGCATAGGTCGAAACAGCGCCGCGGCAGTTGTGGGCGCATGATGCAGATCGTATGGCCACCACGCACGCGGCGAGCGGTAAGCAGGGGCCAACCGCAGCGGCGGCCGGCGCCAATGATCAAGTCAGGATCGGGAAGTTCCTGACAAGCCGGCAAGCTACCCGCCAGGAAACCAAAACCGCGTCGCAGGGCCGATGCTGTGATGGGTAACAGGTGGTGATCAACATCAACCCGGCGTTCAAGCGCCGCGACCAGGCCTTCACATTGGCGCTCATGACCGCGCCTGCCATCGGTCCACTGCCACACCACCACAGCGCGCGTCATGCTGCCGACCGCGCGGCGTGTATCTCAGTTGACCAGGGTCAGCCACTCCGCCGGGCACTTGCGCCGGCCTTCAACCAGATCCATATAAATGCTTTGCAGCTTGTGGGTGACCGGGCCAATCGAGCCCTTGCCGATCTGGCGATTATCCAGCTCGCGGATTGGTGTCACTTCGGCGGCGGTGCCGGTGAAAAAACATTCGTCGGCAATGTAGATCTCATCACGGGTGATGCGCTTCTCTTCGACCGAGATACCTTCTTCGCGGGCAATCTGCATGACCGTATCGCGGGTGATGCCTTCCAGCACCGACGTGATGGACGGTGTATACAGCTTGCCGCGTCGTACGATGAAAATATTCTCGCCACTACCTTCCGAGACCATGCCCTCGGCATCGAGCAGCAGGGCTTCGTCGTAACCATCACGGGCCGCCTCCTGCAGCGCGAGTATGGAATTGATGTAGTTGCCGCAGGCTTTGGCGTGGGACATCGCGCTATTGACCAGGTGACGCGTAAAGGACGAGGTCTTGATGCGGATACCCTTGGTCAAGGCGTCGGCACCGAGGTAAGCACCCCAGAACCACGCCGCCACCGCCACATGGGTGGAGAGATTTTGCGCATGCAGGCCCATGCCTTCAGAGCCGTAATAAGCGAGCGGACGGATGTAGGCCGTTTCGAGTTTGTTGTCACGCACGGCGGCGATGCAGCCGTCACGGACCTGTTCGAAGCTGAAGGGCATTTTCATCTCGAGGATGTGGCAGGTGTCGAACAGGCGCTGCACGTGATCATCGAGGCGGAAGATGGCGGTGCCACGTGCGGTTTTGTAGGCGCGTATGCCTTCAAACGCACCCATGCCGTAGTGCAGCGAATGGGTCAGGATATGCACATTGGCATCGCGCCACGGCACCATCGTCCCATCCATCCAGATCACTCCATCGCGATCGGCGTAACTCATGTGCTTTCTCCTGCAGGCGAATATCAAGCCAAGACCGTGGTCCAGATCTGCCGAACTTCCTGGCGCTGGGCTTGAAACTGCCGCGCGTCGACCAGAGCGTCCTGCTGTTGCAAGGCGCAGCGATGCAGCGCGGCACGATAAGCAAAATAGGCATCGTGCAGGCCGCGGCACAGCGCGGCCGGCAGCAAACCCAGGTCAGCGATAGTCTCGAGGAGTCGCAGGTTGTCGGTCCAGATGAGCAGCCGCGGATGCTGGCCCGCCCACCGAAGGACGGCGTATTGC
>JANOXY010000532.1:0-6086 GCA_031418675.1 Pseudomonadota bacterium | reverse complement strand
CGCCGCCGCCGCCGACGTGTCGCTTGCGACACTCGAGCAAGTGGTGGCGATGATCGCCGCGTCCAAGGCCATGGTGGTGCGCGCCGAACTTGGCATCCAGCAGGGTCGTTATTCGACCTTGAACTCCTATCTCGAAAAACTGCTGTTTCTCCTGACCGGTAATTTTGGCAAGCGCGGCACCAATGTGCTGCACAGCTGGCTGCAACCCCTGTGGGGCAATGGCCGCGGTCAGCGTTATGCACCGTTGGGCATCGAAGTGATTGCTGGTCTGTTGCCACCCAATGTCCTGGCCGACGCGATCGAGAGCCCGCATCCCGAACATCTGCGCGCGCTGTGGGTGGACAGCAGCAATCCGGTCAATACCGCCGCCGATACGCAGCGTGTGCTGGCCGCTTTTGGCCAACTCGATCTGCTGGTGGTGGTCGATGTGGCCATGACGGAAACGGCGGCCTTGGCCGACTACGTGCTGCCGGCGTCTTCGCAGTATGAAAAATGCGAATACACGCTGTTCAGTTTCGAATACCCGACCAACTACTTCCACGTGCGCCGTCCCATCCTGCCACCCTTGCCAGGCACCCTGTCTGAGCCTGAGATCTATACACGCCTCGCCCAGGCCATGAATCTTCTGCCACCCCAGGCCACCATGGACGAGCTGGTCGACCGCGCGGCGCTGGGCCACAGCGCGTTTGGCGCCGGCTTTGAAGCCATGCTGCGCAAACATCCGGAAAGCATGGCGGTCGCACCGCTGGTGCTGTTCAACACCCTCGGCCGTGTATTGCCCCACGGTACGGCGGCAGCCGCGCCCCTATGGGCTGCAGCGCAACGCCTGGCGCGCACGCGTGCGGCCTCGGTGTCCGCGGCCCTGGGCATTACCCAGACCCTGGCGCCCCAGGAACTCGGCGCGCGTCTGTTCGACCGTATCATCGCGTCACCCTCGGGCACCGCCTTCAGCATTGACGACAATGTCTGGGATCTGATCGAAACCAGCGATCGCAAAATACGGCTCGCCATTCCGGTGCTGTTGGCTGAGATCGCGGCCTTGCAGCCCTCGCAAGCCGCGCCGCGTGCTGACTATCCCTATGTCTTGTCCGCTGGCCAGCGTCGTGCCCAGAACGCCAATCAAAACTTCCGTGCGCCGGATTTCCGCAAGCGCGATCCGGACGGCGCGTTGTTTATTCATCCCGACGATCTTGTCGCCCTCAGCGCCAAAGAGGGTGATTGGTTGGTGGTGGAATCACAGCGCGGTGAGCTGGTGGTGCGCTCGCGCCTCGATGCCGGGCTGCGGCCTGGTTATGTGGTCTTGCCCCATGGCTACGGACAGGCCTATCCGGCCGCCGATGGCAAACGGCGCGTGTGTGGCCCTGCCATCAACTGGCTGACCGACAGCGCCTGGCGCGACCCGATTGCGGGCACGCCCTATCACAAACATGTGCCGGTGCGGCTGCGGGTCGCCGATGAGGTGCAAAGCATGCTGGCAGAAACCAATTCGCGCGCCGTACTGGCGCGCGCTGAGGCATGACCATGGCGGCCTTGCGCATTTTTTCCTATTTGCCCAATCCACGGGTATGGAAGGCCACCATTGCGGCGCGCTTGAATGGTGTGTCGCTTGAGGTTGTTGGCGGCGCGCCGCATGAACTGGCCGACTGGTTATGGGATTTTGACGCGCGTCCGCTGCGCGATGAAGACCGCGCCAACGCGGCTTATCGGCAAACGGGGCGCGTGGGCTTTGGTGGCACGCCCTTGTTCAAGACCAGCGCTTTTCTCGACGCCCACCCCTTTGGCACGGTGCCGGCGGCTTTCAGCGGCGATGGTCTGACCGGTATCTTCGAATCCAACAGCATTGCGCGTGCGGTAGCACGACTCGGCGCGGCGCAGTTGTCGCTCTACGGTGCCGATGATTATCAGGCTTCCCGTATCGACAGTTTTCTCGATGCCAGCCTGGTGTTCGGACGCGACACCCAGGCCTACCTGTTGAGTCTGCGTGCCCGCCAACTGGATGACGCCACCCAGCGTAGCGCGGCCTCCGCATGCACCACTTATCTTGCGGGTATCGAACGCACGCTGGGAGCACAGCGTGCCTTTCTGGTTGGTGACAGTGTCAGCCTCGCTGATATTTGTTTTGCGTGTGAATTGACCATGCTGTGGTACGAACGCCCGCAGCAGGGGTGGTTGGCAGAACAAGGTTATGCACCGGCCCTGCCCGCAGATTTTGGCAAGCAGTATCCACGCGCCGCCGCACATTTCAGCTTTCTGCGCGGCCATCCGGCCTTTGCACCGGATCTCGAAGCGCATCTCGCGCACTTGGAACACAACAGCCATCAAAAACAGAGTAAATCCGTATGACTCAGCCATTGCCTGTTGCGCTTGTCACCGGTGTCGGACCGGGCACGGGCGCTGCCATCGCCCGCCGTCTTGCCGCAGGTGGTTATGCGGTGGCGATGCTGGCACGCAATGGTGAACGGCTGGCTGCCCTGGCAAAAGAGATTGCTCACAGCCGTGCTTATGTGTGCGACGTTACCGATACCTCACAGCTCGATTCGACCTTGAACGCAGTGCGCAGTGAACTCGGTGAACCGGAGGTCTTGATTCACAACGCCGTCGGCGGCGCCTTCGGCAGCTTTCTCGACATCGACGCAGCCGTGCTGGAACGCAACTTTCAAGTCAACACCCTGGCCTTGTTGCATCTCGCCCAACGTCTGGCACCGGCCATGATCGCAGCCGGTCGCGGCGCCATCATCACCACCGGCAATACCTCGGCGCTGCGTGGCAAAGCGCAGTTTGCTGGCTTTGCGCCGAGTAAGGCCGCACAACGTATCTTGGCCGAAGCCATTGCACGGGAAGCGGGGCCCAAGGGCGTGCATGTGGCCTATGTGGTGATCGACGCGGTTATTGATCTGGAATGGACGCGTCAGCGCTTTGCCGGTCGCCCCGATGATTTTTTTATCAAGCCTGCCGCGATCGCCGCAGAGATCTGGCACCTGCTGCAGCAGGAACGCTGCGCGTGGTCTTTTAACGTTGAATTACGGCCCCATGCCGAGAGCTGGTGAGGCATCGGCCAGATCGACGATTTTTTGCCATCATCGTTGATCATTTTCTGGCGAGCATCTGCCTTGCACCATAATGCATCGCGCATGGCTGGCAGCTATGCGCGGAACTGTTTGCGCTCGTCATCACCCGTCGCATAGGCTACCGGGCCTGAACCGTCCACCTCCCCACTTTTCACCTGCTGTGAGTTAATCCATGAGTGCATCTTTCCAACAACAAAGATCTGATCCCAACGGCGAACCATCGCGCTTCGAGGTGGTGATCGTCGGCGCCGGATTTTCCGGACTACTATGCGCGACCTACCTGTCTGAGGCGGGCGTCGCCGATTTACGCATCTTTGAGATGACGCCGTCGGTGGGTGGTGTCTGGAGTAAAGAAGGTGTTGGTGCTTATCCCGGCGCAGCCTGTGACGTGCCGTCTTACATGTACCTGCCGTTTTTGGATCGCACCGGCTTCATCCCTTCAAAAAAATACGTGAGCCAGCCGGAAATCTCCGCCTACGCAGAAATGATGACGGACCACGTTGGGGTACGCGACAAGATCCGTTTCTCACGCAAGGTCACGGAGTTCAAATACCTGGGCAAGGGTGATGACGTCTGGCAAGTCACGAGCGTTGATGCCGTCAGTGGTGCCGACCCGCAGGTAGTCACCTGCCGGCATGTTGTGTGTGCCAATGGACCGCTGTCGAGCCCGCGCATGCCTGAGTTCCCGGGCATCGATTTATTCAAGGGCGAGAGTTTCCATACCGCGCGCTGGGACCGCAGCGCCAAGCTGACCGGCAAGCGTGTTGGTGTGATCGGCACCGGTGCATCGGCCGCCCAGGTCATCACGTCCATTGCCGACGACGTTAAAAGCCTGCACGTTTTTCAGCGCACACCGACCTGGTGTTTACGCCGCGATGACGAGCCCACCCCGCCCGATATCGAAGCCAGCTTCCGCGCCGGTGGTTATGGCGAAAAGCTGCGTTATGTGGATTGGAAGGGTGAGTTTCCACCGGTGCCGCCGCTCATCGAGTTTGACGATCTGCACGACGAAACAAAGAACGAGGCCATCTGCGCGCAGCTGCGCGCGCTCATTCAAAACGATGTGAAGGATCCCGAGCTGGCCAAAAAACTGACACCCGATTACCCGTTTTTCTGCAAGCGGGCGCTATTCATTGACGACTACTACACCACCTTCAATAAACCGCAGGTCCATCTGGTCGACGATCCCGGTGGTGTGGTGGCGGTGGACGAGACCGGCCTGACCATCGCTCGTGGTGAACATTTTGAGTTTGACGTCATCATCTACGCCACCGGTTTCGACAATGGCCTGATCCCGTTCCCTATCTATGGCCGCAATGGCGTCAGTCTGGCCGAGAAGTTCGGGGCGAGTGCTGCGAACAATTTCCAGATGACACGCCCCCATTCGTTGTGGGGTATCCATGTCGACGACATGCCGAATTTCCACATGATGATTGGGCCGCAGAGTCTGAATCCGGTAACTAACGTGACCTTGCTCTGTGAGCAGCAGTCAAAATACATAAGCGAGCTGGTCGTGAAATTGCGCGACGGCGGCTATGCTCAATTTGAGCCATCGAAAAAAGCGGTCGAAGATTGGACCGATCTCTGCGCCGGCTCGGCGGCAGGCAAGGTCTGGTTGCGTTGTAATAACTGGTATTTAAAAACCACCAAAACCGACGCGGCAGCGGGGCGTGAACGCTCCACGGGGATGTGGATGGGTACCTACGACGAGTATCTGCACCATGTGCTCGGTGGTAAGGGCGGTGCATTGGAAGCGCTGCTGCATTTCTCCTGAGGGCAGTGCTGCATCTCAACGCCCCTCAGTGCCAGTGATACCGGCGCGTTCAAGTGACGGCGGGCCACCAGGCCCGTCGTCCGTGCTCTAAGCGCAGCTATAGCCTTTTGTTACGCGGCGTGGCCGACGCCGTGCCGCTCGTTTGCGCGCTTGCCGGCAGACGCAACAGTTTTTATGCTCGGGCGACCATGCTCGATACCCACACCCATAAATATTTCCAGCCGCTGTTCAATTTTGTTGCGCGCCTGTGTCTGCGCTACGGCATCAGCGCCAATACGCTGACCATCGCGGGCTTGGGGCTGGGACTGTTTGCCGCCTTCCTGGTGTTATGCAAGCAGGCGCCGCTGGGTATCGCTGTATTGTGGTTGTCGGGCCTGCTCGACGCAGCCGACGGTACCTTGGCCCGCATGACCCGCAGCAGCCCGCTCGGTGCAATCATGGACATCACCTTTGACCGCGTGGTCGAAGTGGCGATGATCCTGGCGCTGGCCTGGTGTTACCCCGAGGCCCGGATGTCGCTGTTGTTGCTGACCGCCGTGATCGTGGTGGCGATGTCGCTGTTTTTGTCGATCGGTGCGGCGCTGGTGAACCACTCTGCCAAGTCCTTCTACTACGCGCCGGGTCTGGCCGAGCGCAGCGAGGGCTTCATCTTTTTGTCGCTGATGGCTTTAAATCCCAACCATCTGGTGTTGTGGACCTTGCTCTTCACGGCGGCCATCGTGGTGACCATGGTGCAACGCTTCAAGCAGGTGCGCGCGGCGCTGGACTAGCAAAAGCGCAGCCGGCCGTAGGTGCGAGCAGCACGGTGCCCGTAGGTGCGAATTTATTCGCACACCAAATAGCGAGTTGCGCAGCGATCAACGAACTGCGGGTGATAAAACCACATGTGCTGCTCGCGCACTGGGGATACGTCGGGCGGTAGTGCCTAGCGCTGCCGCCTTACGCGCGCGCCAGAGGTGTCTTGGTCGCGCGTTGAAAAGGGCGACCAAAAACCTGCGGGTCAAGGGTGAGAGGCGTTGCGGCAGGACGCACACCACCCAGCCACCACAGCAATTGATCAACCAGATGATCAAGATGCCCGACCTGCTGCACCGCGTGTTCAACGATCGGGTCCATGGTCGAGGCCAGTAATACGCCGCCATAGGCCATGCTCTGCCAGGTGATGACTTCGCCTTGCGCACTGCGTTGCAATACATCCGCTTGCGGTGGAATGCGCAGATACACACCGTGATGATGAAAACCGG
>JANOXY010000531.1:0-1940 GCA_031418675.1 Pseudomonadota bacterium | reverse complement strand
AAGCCGCTGTCCATCGGCGGCAGTTTCGGGCGTCGCGATGCAACGGGTCGCGGCGTATTCGTCGTCGCGGCAGAGGCGGCGCGACGCCATGGCGTGACCATGGCGGGCGCGCGGCTGGTGCTGCAAGGCTTTGGCAATGTGGGTAGCGCGGCCGCGCAGGCGTTTGTCAACGCGGGCGCGCGGCTGATCGCGGTGCAGGATCATGGTGGCCAGATTTATCACGAGGCCGGTATCGATACCGCGCAGCTGGCGCGCCATGTCAAAGAAAACGGTGGCAGCGTGCGTGATCTGCCCGGCACAAGCGCCTTGAACGTGGATGAGTTCTGGGCGCTGGAGACGGAATTTCTGGTGCCAGCCGCACTGGAAGGTCAGATCACGGCGGCCAACGCGCCGCGTATTGCGGCGCGCATCGTGGTCGAAGGCGCCAATGGCCCGACCACCCCCGCCGCCGATGACATCCTCGCCGAGCGCGGCATTGTGGTGGTGCCCGATGTGATTGCCAACGCCGGTGGTGTGATCGTCAGCTATTTCGAATGGGTGCAGGACATCGCGAGCTTCTTCTGGAGCGAAGAGGAGGTTAACGCGCGACTCGATCGCATTATTCGCGATGCCTTTGTCGCGATCTGCGACGTGGCCCACGAGCGGGCCGTGAGCCTGCGCACCGCCGCCTTCATCGTCGGCTGTACGCGGGTGCTGAACGCCATGGAAGTGCGCGGTCTGTATCCGTAGCCTCGCCACGGGCGCTCGCCTGTCAGTCGGCGAAGTACGCCGCCATGCCGGCCAGCCTGAAGAGTTTTGGATGATCCGATTTCGGGATAACACCCGCTCAGCGACAGACCAGCACCGGGAACTTGGAATGGGTCAGTACCTTGAGCGTTTCGCTGCCTAACAACAGACCCTTGATCCCGCGTCGACCGTGGGAGGACATCACAATCACATCGCACTTGTTTGTGCGGGCGCATTCACGAATGGCGCTCCATGGTTCAGCATCCGTGACGAAGTGCGTGGCGCAGGTCACTCCCGCGCTCGCTGCATGTTCCGCGACGGCATCGAGGATCTTGCGCGCCGTCTCTTCGGTGGTTTTCTGATAGGTCTCTGGATCAAAACCATCAACCGGCACATAAACCATCATGGCTTCGTAATAGAGCGGCTCATAGGGTGGAATGACGTGCAGGGCCGTGATGCGCGCCTCCAGGCGTTTGGCCAGGTTGATGGCGGTCTTGACTGCTTTAGTCGAAAGCGGAGATCCATCTGTCGGCACCAGAATATGTTTATACATCGCTTATCTCCGATGAAATATTTTCGTTCGTTACGCCGCGGACCTTGAATGATGTTAGCTGAGTAGTTATGCCAGGCATAGGCGCCACTCCTCCGGTCATGTGGTAGCTGAATTACAAAATAGTCGGCCTGTTGTCGCTGCCGCGCCCATCGCCAGTTATCGCTTTGGCGGCGTAGTGCGTCGGCCTGTCGTTCACTGTGTCAGCGCGGCGTTTGTCGCGGTGCTGCCGATGCGAAACCATTTTGACTTGATCTGCTCCAGCAGCAGCAAACCAGCGCCACCAGCAAGCGCACAAACGGCAAGATCGTTCCAATGCAAGTGGCCAAAACCAAACAGATTCCGTGCCGGCGGCCAATACAGCGCAATCGCCAGCAGGCCGATGACACCACCAAGCAGAATCCATAGCGATCGATTGGGGCGCAGGAACGCACCCACGAGCGACGACGAAAAAGAGCGATTGACCAGAATGAGCCCAATATTGGTCAGCACCAGGGAGGTGAATATGAGCGCGCGTAAATCCGTCTCGGGCACCTGCATGTGTGCGGCGCTAATGAAAACACCACCCAGAATGACAAATACGATGAGCCCCTGCAGTGCCGCCCACACTACCCGCCTTGACGAAAGAAGAGGATTCGCAGGGTCGCGCGGTGGACGGCGCATA
>JANOXY010000530.1:0-3514 GCA_031418675.1 Pseudomonadota bacterium | reverse complement strand
TGGGTTAAACCGAGACTCGTCGCGCCAATCAAGGTGTCGTCTTCGAACTGCAGGTTGAGATATCGGTAACGTTCACGATTGAGCAGCTCCGCGCTATCGCCACCCGCTTTGCCCATCCACAAACCAAAGGAACTGGAGATGAGTCCCAAGGTGTCCAACACGTTCATGTTCACGCAACCCTGGTGAACAGCGCCCTTCATACCCGCCATGTTGCGCGCGGCGAGCTGAGCGTGATCAGCTGCGGTTGGCTGGATGGCTTGTACTGAATATTCTCCGGTCGAAAAATCGATGCCCTGCGCAACGTCCCCGGCAGCAAAAATCGCCGCATCGTTAGTCTGCATATGGCGGTCGACGAGAATACCGTGATCGGTTTTGATGCCGCTGCCCTTAACCACATCGATGTTCGGTCTGACACCGGTCGCTGAGACCACCAGGTCGGCATCCACTGTGGTGCCGGAGTTCAACACCACGCGCAAGGCCGCACCGTTCTTTTCGATCGCGTTGACCTTGGTGGAGGTGTGCACCGTTACACCATGGTCCTGGCACCAGTCCTTGATCATGTTGCCGGCAGTATCGTTCATCATGCGCGGCACCATGCGCCCTTCCATTTCGACCACGGTCAGGCTTGCGCCGCTCTTGGCCAGTGCTTCCAGGATGATGCAGCCGATAAAGCCCGCGCCCATCAGTACAACCCGCGCACCGGGCTTGGCCGTGCTTGCAATCCGACGGGCGTCGGCCAGGGTCCAGCACGAGGTAACACCCGGCAAATCGATACCCGGGATCGGTGGCGACACTGGCACGGAACCAGTCGCTATCAACAGCGTGTCATAGGACAGCTTGTCGCCACCCGCCAGGCTCAACTGCTTGGCCGCGCGGTCCAAGGTTTCCACGCGCTTTTGCAGCACCTTGATGTTGCGCTGGGTGAAATGATCACTGCTCTTTCGCAGATGGGTGCCTTCCGCCGCGATCTGCTTGATCAGGAAATACGGGATCGCCATGCGCGAATAGGGCGCTTCCGCTTCGTCGCCAATCAAGGTTACGCTTGCGGCGGGCTGTAACTTACGCAAGGTTTCCGCGGCAATGACACCCGACGGCCCTGCTCCAATCACTACGTGTTGCATACGTGCTCTACTCCGTTGAATCGCCTAAGGCGATCAGACGTCAAGTCGCTTGAGGGTGTCGGCGGTCGGACGACCATCGGTGGTCCAGCCACGAATCGCGTAATACTGCGGCAACATCTCGTGCAGGCGATTGACCTGGCCTTTGGCGGGCCCAGTCTTGGCCGCATCTTTCAGCAGACGCTTAGGCAAGGTGTCATCGGCGGCGGTCAAGCCGGCGTCGAGATTGAACTGGCGCTCAAGATTCCAGATGCGTTCGCCAGCTTCCAGCATGGACTCCGGCGTCCAGCCGCCTTCGCAAGCAGCATCCACCTGCGGAGCGATATCAGCCAAGGTCCAAGCAAAAGTTGTGAACACACACAGCCCGGTCGAATCAACGGCCGCAGTGGCGTCCTGAAACGCTTTCACCAACTCCGGTTTGCCCTCGGTCGTGAGCGGATCGGTTTTGACCGGCACGCCCATGATTTCCGACGACACCGTATAGCTGCGCAGGTGACAGGCGCCGCGATTGGACGTGGCGTAGGTCAGGCCCATGCCTTGAATACCGCGCGGATCGTAAGCCGGGAACTCCTGGCCCTTGACCGTCATCGAAAGTTCGGGATGACCGTACTTGGCGGTCAGGCGTTTGGAACCCAGGCCCAGCTCTTTGCCAAATCCCGTACCCGTGGCGACCAGTTCGGCGGCTTTGGTCAAGGCTTCAGCCGAGCCAAAACGCATTTCCACGCCGCCGGTGTCCTTGGTGGTAATCGCACCGAGGTCGAACAATTCCATCGCCGCCGCCACCGTTGAGCCGAACGAGATCGGATCGAAGCCGTCTTCGTTGCAGATGAAATTGGCGTAGGTCAAGGCGTCCAGATCATCAACGCCGGTGGCGCAGCCCAGGGCCCATGCGGCCTCGTATTCAAGGCCGCCGGAAGCGCCCATGTACTCGGGTTTGTTGCTGATGGTGTAGTGCTGGGGGTCGATGGTGGAGATGCGGCCGCAGGCTATCGTGCAACCAAAACAGGCCGCATTGGTCACCAGATTGGGTTTGCCGTCACTTTCGCGCGGCTCGTGCATTGCTTCGGCGGAAATCTTCGACGCGCCCTCGAACTGCACTTCGCGCATGTTGCGCGTCGGCATCGCACCAACTTCGTTGATGACGTTCATCAGCACCTGGGTGCCCATGGTCGGCAGACCGACACCGGTCACCGCGTTATCTTTCAGCACTTTTTTGCCCACGGTCGTGGCTTGCATGAAGGCCTTGAAGTCACGCACGCCGCCTACACCCTGGGTGCCGCGAATGGCGACGGCCTTGAGGTTCTTCGATGCCATCACGGTGCCGACCCCTGAACGGCCGGCAGCGCGGTGTTTATCGTTGACCACACCGGCGTACAGACAACCTTCTTCAGCAGAACGACCCACACAGGCGACGCGCAACAACGGGTCCTGATGGGTGGTATGGATGATGTCATCGGTCTCCCATACCGACTTGCCCCACAGGTCCTGCGCCGAGCACAGCTCCGCGCGCTCGTTTTCCAGCCACAGGTAAACCGGTTTGGGCGACTTACCTTCGAAGATGATCATGTCCCAGCCGGCCAGCTTCATTTCCGCGCCGATGTAACCACCGGAGTTGGAGCACGCGATGGCACCCGTCAGCGGGCTCTTGGTGATCACAGAATAACGGCCACCGGTCGCGGCCATGGTGCCGGTCAAGGGGCCGGTCGCCATGATGAGTTTATTGGCCGGGGACAAGGCATCAACTTTGGCGTCGATTTCCTCGCACAGGTATTTGGTCGCCAAGCCTCGTTGACCGATGTACTTCAGCGCCCAATCCATATTGAGCGGTTCAGGCGTGCAGGTGCCGGCCGTGAGGTCGACGCGCAGAATCTTACGTTGCCATGCCATGGTGGGCTGCCTCTTGTCGAATCAAGCCTTGGGAATGGATTGTGCGGCGTGGGCCCGCATGCGTTCGAGACCGGTGTGATTGGCGTCCACATAGGTAATGGCGCCAGTTGGGCAAGCCGTGGCACAGGCCGGGTCACCACCGCACAGATCACATTTGATGACCTTGCCGCTGTCGGTGTTGTAATTCACCGTGCCAAACGGACAGGCGATGGTGCAGACCTTACAGCCCACACAGACGTCTTCGAGAACGTCTTTGGCGCCGGTCTTGGCGTTGATCACGATCGCTTCCACCGGGCAGGCATGCATGCACCAAGCTTCCGCACACTGCGAACAGGTATAGGGCGCAAAACGACCTTCGTCGTGGAAGTTGAAAACTTTGATGCGCGATTTGGAGGGGTTGAAAACGCCCTCGTTCTCAAACGAACACGCCATCTCGCACTGCAGACAGCCGGTGCACTTTTCAGGTTCGAGTTGCAGCGCCTTGAGCATCAGGATTCTCCTCGGTCGCG
>JANOXY010000529.1:0-3050 GCA_031418675.1 Pseudomonadota bacterium | reverse complement strand
GATTTCCAGTTCGCGGGCGCCGTCGGGCCGCTGCCAGGTGACAACCGCGCCGATGGCCTGCCCGCGCAGCGCGCGCGCCAAGGGCGACACCCAGCTCACCAGGCCGCGAGCAACGTCGGCCTCGTCCTCGCCCACGATGCCGTAACGCGTGATAACACCGTCTTCGCCCATCACTTGCACGGCGCTGCCGATGCCCACCTGCGCGTGTAGCGCGCGCTGCTCAACAACGATGGCGCTGAGCAAACGGCCCTGGAAGTAGCGCAAATCGCGCTCGATCTCTTTGCGGGTCTGTTTGGCTGCCAACGACTCGTCACCCGCCAGTGTCGCGCGCGCGTTTTCGAGTCGGCGCACTTCCTCGTGCAGCAGGGCAAAACCACGCGGTGTGACGTAGTTCGGCTCACCACTGCTCTGCCGTTCGGGTTGGCCGTCGTCAACGGCATCACCATCGGCTTCTTTAACGAAGGCACGACTCATGGCTGCTCTCCTGGCCGCCCTCAGCGGCAACACAGCGGCCCGCTCAGGCCGATGGATCGGGATAGCTGATGGCGACGATCACCAGCTGCTGGGTTCCGCCGGCGCCGCCCGCGACACTCACGGCATCATCGATGCAGTGGCCGAGCAAGGCTCGCGCCACGGGCGCATCGATACTGATCTCACCGCGTCCCGCATCGGCTTCGTCGCCGCCCACAATGCGCAGACTACGCAATTCACCCTGCGCGTCTTCCAGCTCGATCAGGGCACCAAAAAAAACCCGCGATTGGTCGTCCGGCACGCTGCGCACGACGGTCAATCCTGGCATACGTCGTTGCAGATAGCCCAAGCGGTGATCGATCTCACGTAGTTCTTTTTTGCGATAGATGTATTCGGCGTTTTCCGAACGATCACCCTCAGCCGCTGCCGCAGCAAGGTGCACCACGACCTCGCGCCGCCGCGTCCACAAGGCCTTGGCCTGCGCTTCCAGCCGGCGATAGCCGGCCGCGGTGATGTAGGGTGTGGTAGCTGCGGCTGGCGGCCGCCAACGACTCATGGCGGGCGCACTTCAATTGGGCGGCGCAGGCAGGACACACCCGCTGCAGGAGCGCCGCTGAAATCGCTCAATCATGACGCCTCCACCAGCGCGGCGAACCACGGCCATACCAGCTGTTGGTTGATGTTGTTGGTATACGCGTGGCCCCAGTGCGGCAACTCGGTGTAGGTAATGCGATAGCCGAGCTTTTCCAGCAGTCCGACCTGGCTGCGCACAGCACGCACATCAAAAATGAAATCCTGCGCGCCGTGCACCACGAACAGCGGCAACTCAAGACCTTGTTTTTTGCGCAACAGCGGGTCGGCGGCGGGATGCAATACCGCCGCGATGGGCGCCACACCCGCAAACAACGCTGGGCAGGACAAGCCGAAGACATAAGCGAAGCTGCCCCCATCGGACAAGCCGCTGAGAAAAATTCGGCGCGTGTCGATTTGATAGCGGGCAACGAGTGCCGCGAGCATGGCTTGAATCGAATCGATATCAACGCTGGGCTGGGTCAGCGACCAGGTCTGCCCGCGCGACTTGGGCGCCAGGATCACACAACCATGACTGCGCGCGACCCGCAACCACGTCCACAGATATTCGTGGCCATGACCATACGCGCCATGCAGGCAGACGATTACCGGCCAGTGACGTGAAGGCGTGTAATTCTCGGGCACATACAGGCCGTACTCGCCATGGGCGGCGCTGGCGGGCATATGCATGATACCGAGCGGCACATCGACGCCAGGCAAGCGTGTGTCCAGCCGTGGGATATCGGCCAATGCCGTCTCGCCGCTCCACAGCGGCAGCAACAGCGGCAAGTGCTCGCGTACGGCATAGGCCAGCAGCAGACCGTCACAGAGCAGGCGGCGACTGGTGACAAAGGCCAGACCAAAGCCCGCTTGGTTGTCGTCCAGAAAGTGCGCCAGCGCTTGCGCCCAACAGTCCACCGCCAATTGCAATTGCCGATGGGCGGCCTGTTTTGCGGGTGGCACGCGCAGTGCAGCCAGATCGGCCGGCAAGCTCGGAAACAAGCCTTCGCTTGCGGCGCGCAAGCGTGCCTGGATCAAACCCGGTTGACGGAAATCGATTTCTTGCTGCAGTTGTTCGAATACAAGCAAGAACGCCAGTAAGCGCTCGCAGACGGCCGCGATCGCATCGTCATAGTCATGGGCTTGCACATCCATTCTCGTCCTCCGTCGGCCTTACCGGCAGTTCTGGATCAGGTCCTGCGGCACGCTAGCTTGCCTGCCTGGATTTACGCCCGATACGTCCGTGTAGTCAACGTCTGGCGCGGCAAGCAGCCGTTACAATCACCACAGCGTCATCGACATCAGGACACGCACTATGAGTCTCAGCGGCAGAATCGCACTCGTCACGGGTGGTGGGCGAGGTATTGGTGCGGCAATTTCCCTGGCGCTAGCCGAAGACGGCGCAGACATCGCCATTTTTTATCGTCGTGACGCGGCGGCAGCCCAGGTCATCGTAAAAAAGATCGAAGCGCGCGGCCGACGCGCGCGGGCTTATGCGGCATCGGTCGATGATTTTGATGCCTGCAAAATGGCGCTTGACGCTATCGCCCGCGAACTCGGACCGGTCAGTATTCTCGTCAACAACGCGGGCATCGCCAGCCGTGGCAAGTCGGTGGCCGAGACCGACCCGGCGGAAATGGAGCGTGTGGTGCGCGTGCATGCCTTCGGCCCCTACTACTTGAGCCAACTGCTGGTGCCCATCATGCGCACCCAGGCGCGTGGCGACATCATCATGATTTCGAGTGTCGCAACGCGCCGTCTGAGCGCCAATGGTGCGCCTTACAACATGGGCAAGGCGGCGCTTGAAGCACTGGCCGCAACACTCGCCAAAGAGGTCCACCGCGATGGTATTTTTGTTAATACCGTGTGTGCGCCACTGACTGCCACCCAAATGGGCGAACGCCTGGCAAAAGCGGTTTATGGCGTGCAGCAGGACATCCACGAACTGAACAACGACAGCGGTTTTGGTCGCATCTGTGAGCCCGCCGATATCGCCAATGTGGTGCGGT
>JANOXY010000528.1:0-3059 GCA_031418675.1 Pseudomonadota bacterium | reverse complement strand
TGGTCAAAGCCGCTTCGGGCAGCGGCAGGAACGGCGTAGTGCTCACGGTCTTACGGAGGATGCTCAGCTTGGGGTCGCAGGGCGGGCGGCTTTGAGTGGCCTGCGCCTTAGCTCCATTGCCCACCGCGCGCCGGGTTGGTTTTGCTACGGCGCGGGGCAGCAGGTAAAACGCGGCCAGCGGGTCCGCGTTTCGGGATCTTGAGACTCGCCGCTGGCACCAGTTGATGCTCACCGTCGCCGATCAGGTCCTGGCGTTTCATGTTAACCAGCGCCTCGCGTAACAGATCCCAATTGTTTTCGTCGTGGTAACGCAGGAAGGCTTTATGCAGTCGACGTTGTGGGATGCCACGCGCGCTGAAGACCTTGGCGCTCTTATAACTGACCTTGTGCAGGGGATCACGCCCGGAGTGGTACATGGCGGTGGCAAGCGCCATCGGTGAGGGATAGAAGGTCTGCACCTGATCAAGACGAAAGCGGTGACGCTTCAACCACAGCGCGAGCTTCAGCATATCGCCGTCATCGCTGCCCGGATGGGCGGCGATGAAGTAGGGAATGAGGTATTGCTCTTTGCCCGCGTCACGGGAGAACCGCTCGAACATTTTTTTGAAGGCATGATAGCTGCTCATGCCGGGTTTCATCATATGTTTGAGCGTGGTCTCTTCGCTGTGCTCGGGTGCGATTTTCAGATAACCACCAACGTGATGGGTGACCAGCTCACGCACGTATTCTTCGTCGCGCACCGCAAGATCGTAGCGTAGCCCCGAGGCGATCAGAATGCGTTTGATACCTGGCAGTTTGCGCGCTTTGCGGTAGAGCTGGGTAGTGGCGCTGTGATCGGTATCAAGATGTTCACAGATGCTGGGATAAACGCAGGACAAACGCCGGCAGCTGGCCTGAATGTTGTCGTCCTTGCAGTTTAAACGGTACATATTGGCGGTCGGGCCACCGAGATCGGAAATGACGCCGGTGAACCCTGGCACTTTTTTCGCGATATCACCGATCTCCTTCAAGATCGATTCTTCTGAGCGACTCTGGATGACGCGCCCCTCGTGTTCGGTGATCGAGCAGAAAGTGCACCCACCAAAACACCCGCGCATGATATTGACCGAGGTCTTGATCATCTCGTAAGCCGGGATCTGTGCCTGGCCATAACTGGGATGGGGGCGGCGTTGATAGGGCAGATCAAACACGCCATCCATTTCCGCCGTCGTCAAAGGAATCGGCGGCGTGTTGACCCACACTTCGCGGCTGCCGTGGCGCTGGATCAAAGCGCGCGCATTGTGCGGATTGGCTTCCTGATGCAATACCCGTGAAGCATGGGCATAGAGCGCCGGATCCTTGGCCACCTTCTCGAAGGACGGCAGGCGGATGTAAGTGGTCGCGCGCTCACCACGGGCCTGGCGCGCCAGTGGCATCGGAATAATGCGTATCGGTTTGGCGACCGGCTCGCTGTCCGCACCCTTGTCTTCGACACTACAGGCGCTGCCTTCTTCGACGTAGGGATTGGCCAGTTTGTCGATCTGTTTGGGCCAGTCGACGCGGGTTGAGTCGAGCTCGGTCCAACCGGCAGGGGGCGAGCGCCGCAGGACCGCCGTGCCACGAATGTCGGTCATCTCGGTCAGGTCCCAGCCCTGGGCGAGGCGGTGGGCGACTTCGACGATGGCGCGTTCGGCATTGCCATAGAGCAGGATGTCGGCCGCCGCATCCACCAGTACCGAGCGCCGCACCTGGTCACTCCAGTAGTCGTACTGGGCGATGCGACGCAGGCTGGCTTCGATACCGCCGATCACGATAGGCACATCCGACCACGCTTCGCGGCAGCGCTGGCTATAAACGATCACGGCCCGTTCCGGACGCTGGCCGGCGACGCCGCCGGCGGTGTAGGCGTCGTCGCTGCGCAGGCGCAGATCGGCCGTATAACGATTGATCATCGAATCCATGTTGCCGGCGGTGACACCGAAGAACAGATTGGGTTTGCCCAGCGCCATGAAGGGCGCTGCGCTTTTCCAGTCGGGCTGCGCGATGATGCCGACCCGATAACCCTGGGCCTCCAGGAAGCGGCCCATGACCGCCATGCCAAAGCTCGGGTGATCGATATACGCATCACCGGTGACGATGATGATGTCGCAGGAATCCCAGCCCAGGGCCTCCATCTCGGCGCGCGACATCGGCAGAAACGGCGCCGGCCCGTAACATTCAGCCCAGTAACGGGGATAGCCGAACAGGTCGGGGGCGGTAACTGGCATGGCGGGCGGTGTGACGGCTGATCGGGCGCGTATTTAAACACAATCTCGCCGGCCCGACCGCTGTCGGCCCTGCGCCGGCGCTCGGCCGACAGCGGGTTTAGTCTGGCGAAGGCGCCTTGCGCACCGCACCTAGCAGCTTGAACAGGGCGCGCGCCGCGCGGGGTGCTTTTTGTGCCAGCCGTTCGGCTTTGGCATTGCGCACCAGTTGCAGCAGATACTGCCGGTCGATGTCGGGATAGCGCTCGAACAGTTCATTGAGAAGTGCCACGTCACCGCCGATCAAGCGCTCGCGCCAATCTTCCAGTTCGTGCATGGCATCAACTTGCGCGCGCTGGGGGCGTTTGAAGGCAGCCACAGCCGCGGCTACCGCATCATGATCGGCTTGCGCCAACAAGCCGCGCGCGAAGCGCAGCTGGCGCTTGCGCGCACCGCGCTTCAAACCACGCGCGATGCGCAACGCGTTGAGTAGCTCCTCGCTGAGGGCTAGCATCAACAGTTGGCGTTCCGGCAGTGTTAGCAGTTCTTCGGTCAGTGGATCGAGCGCCAGTAGTTCGCGCTTGATCTGGGACTTGCTCTTTTCGGCGTCGACACCGTCTAGCAGTTCGTCGTCGTCTTCGTCATCGTCGTGCCAGGGACGGGCCATGGGTGCGGTCTCGCGGGAAGCTTCTGAGAGCGATGTGGGTGCGCGGCATTGTAGCCCGCCCACTGTTGTGTGCGGGGGCCGTCGACGCTGTGGGGTACACTGCGAGCGAATATGCGTGCCGATCTCCACAGCCATACCATCGCCTCCGACGGCAAGCTCACACCGCTGGC
>JANOXY010000527.1:0-8067 GCA_031418675.1 Pseudomonadota bacterium | reverse complement strand
GCGGTGAGGCCATCGAGCAGCAAGGCGTAGTCGATCTCGTCGCCGCGTGTGCCGACCCGGCGCGAATCGGCTTCAAGCGCCGCCATCTGATCCTCGAACAGCATTTTGGATTCGTACAGCAAGCGCCCGATCAAGGTGCTTTTGCCGTCGTCAACGCTGCCACAGGTGATAAAACGCAACAGGCTCTTGGTTTCGTGGGATTTCAGATAGGCGTCGATATCGGTGCCGATAAGATCGGAGATGTGGGCCATTAGAAATACCCCTCCTGCTTCTTCTTCTCCATGGAGCCGGCTTCGTCGTGATCAATCAGTCGACCCTGGCGCTCAGAGGTAGTGGCCAAGAGCATCTCCTGGATGATTTGTGGCAGGGTAGTCGCTTCGGACTCCACGGCACCGCTCAAGGGATAACAGCCCAAAGTGCGGAACCGTACGTTTTTCATCTGCGCTTGTTCGCCGGGTTTGAGCTGCATGCGATCGTCATCGACCATGATCAGCATACCGTCACGTTCAACAACCGGGCGCGGGGCGGAGAAGTACAAAGGCACGATGGGAATGTTCTCCAGGTGGATGTACTGCCAGACATCGAGTTCGGTCCAGTTTGAGATGGGAAACACGCGCATGCTTTCGCCACGGGCTTTGCGCGTGTTGTAGACCCGCCAGAGTTCCGGACGCTGATTTTTCGGATCCCAGTGCTGCTGCACTGTGCGAAAGGAAAAGATGCGCTCTTTGGCACGGGACTTTTCTTCGTCGCGCCGGGCACCGCCAAAGGCGGCATCAAAACCATGCTCCGCCAAGGCCTGTTTGAGGCCCTGGGTTTTCCACATGTCGGTATGCACCTGGGAACCATGGTCGAACGGATTGATGCCCAGCGCTTTGGCTTCCGGGTTTTGATGGACGAGTAATTCCATACCCGCTTGCTCGGCGGCCCGGGCGCGCATCTCATACATGGCGCGGAACTTCCACGTAGTGTCGACATGCAGCAGTGGAAACGGCGGCGGCGCCGGATAAAAGGCCTTGCGCGCCACATGCAGCATGCAGGCGCTGTCTTTGCCGATGGAGTAGAGCATGACCGGTTTGTCGGTCTCGGCCACCACCTCGCGCATGATGTGGATGCTCTCGGCTTCGAGGCGTTGCAGGTGGGTGAGCGTGTTCATAATCAGAAGTCTCTTGCGCAGGGAAGGCGCGCTAAACGGCGTCGTTTGTTGTTCCATCGGTATAGGGGCGCGACTTGCGGCGGCACGGATATCGGGCGAAGCACCGTACAGCACCTGCGCGGGTCAGCGACCAGACTGCACGTCCAGTCCGGTCCGAGTGCAAAAAGAAGATGGCCGCTAGTCCAAGCGGGATATTACCGACAATCGAATTTCTATATCTAGAGTTATCTATTTTATCGATATATTCATCGCACAAATTCGCACGCGTTTGAATCGGCCTGGCCGCGACGCGGCCGCTGTCACCGTGCTCGTTAGCGGTGCAGCTCGAATCCATGGCCTTGCGTGTTTTTGCCACCCGACCCACCATACGTCCATCAATTTCCCAGCGCAGGAGACCTATCCCATGTCCATGGATGTTATCGACTACGAAATCTTTGGCGACGACATGCAATACGTCGAAATCGAACTCGACCCGGGCGAAGCCGCGATCGGCGAAGCGGGTGCCATGATGATGATGCAGGATGGCATCGAGATGGACACCGTGTTTGGCGACGGGTCGCGTGCTGCCGAAACCAGTGGTTTGATGGGCAAGCTGCTCGGTGCCGGCAAGCGGCTCGTGACGGGCGAATCGCTGTTTACCACGGTCTATCACAACGAATCCCCGCACAAGCGGCGGGTAGCCTTTGCCGCGCCTTACCCCGGGCGCATCGTGGCCATCAACCTGCGCGAGATGGGCGGCACCTTCATCTGTCAGAAAGATGCTTTTTTGTGCGCCGCGCGTGGTGTGAGCCTGGGCATCGCCTTTCAAAAGAAGCTGGGCACGGCCTTGTTCGGTGGCGAAGGTTTTGTGATGCAGAAGCTCGACGGCGACGGTCTGGCCTTCGTGCATGCCGGTGGCACCTTGGCGGAACGTAATCTCGGCCCGGGCGAACTGTTGCGGGTTGATACCGGCTGCGTGGTTGGCTATGCGCCCAGCATAACGTTTGATATCCAGTACGTCGGCAAACTGAAGTCAGCGATTTTTGGTGGTGAAGGTCTGTTTTTTGCCACGTTGCGTGGGCCAGGCAAGGTCTGGCTGCAATCCTTGCCGATATCACGTCTGGCCGGACGCGTGCTGGCCTATGCACCACGCGCCGGTGGTGGCCGCGAAGAGGGCTCGCTGCTTGGCATCCTGGGCAATGTGCTGGACGGAGATAACCGCTGATCGCGTGCCGTTTTCCCGGTTCGAATTCACCCAGGTTTGAAGAGTGGCTGTCAGTGCGATGAGCACAAGCTCAGCCTCGAATGGGGCTCAGACCTGGCGCAAGCACAGGGTGGTGCCGGCATGCCGCAACAACCATACTAGCGCTCCCCATAAGAACCACCTGCAATGCGGCATCCGTCGCCATGAACGATCTTTCCAAACTGAGCATAGACCGCGACGCCAAGCGCAGTGCGGCGCCAGCGCGGCGTAGCGCACGGCGCTGGCCGTGGCTGGTGGTGGTGATCGCATCGATGGCGGTGGTGCTGTGGCTTCGTCAGGGCGGCATGGGCCAGGTCGCTGAAGTTGAAATAGGCACCGTCAGCGCGGCTTTTCCGTCTGTAGCGATCACCTTGTTCAATGCCACCGGTTATGTCGTGCCCCAGACCAAGGCCGATGTTGCATCCAAGGCCACCGGCCGCCTCGAAACACTGGAAGTGGTGGAAGGCAGCGTCGTAGAAAAAGACCAGGTCATCGCGCGTCTGGAAAGTGCCGATGTGGTCGCGAGTCTGCATCGCGCGCAAGCCGACGTCGGTGCGGCCCAGGCTGCCATTGAAGAAGCACTGGCACGTCGCACTGAGGCCCAGGCCAAGGTCGGTGAGATCGAGGCTGAACTGAACGAAGCCGAACGGGCTTTGAAGCGCGCCAGACAGCTGCAAGAAAAGCGCTTTGTCAGCGACGACGTTTACGACGCCGCCTTGGGACGTCGTGATCGTGCGCTGGCGGTCAAAGCCAGCGCGGTCGCCGGCGTCAGTGCGTCGAGCGCGGCTATCGGTGCCAGCGAAGCGCGCTTGAACGCCGCGCGTGCGGCGGCCACTGAGGCCCAGGTTGCGGTCGAATACACCCTCATCCGCGCACCCTTCGCCGGTGTGGTGCTGAAAAAAGGCGCCGATATCGGTGACGTGTTGGCGCCCTTTGCAGCCGCCACTTCATCCAAAGGCGCGGTGGTGACGATGGCCGATCTCAACACGCTGGAGGTGGAGGCCGATATCGCCGAATCCAATCTGACCGCGGTACACGCCGGACAACCCTGCGAGATTCAGCTCGATGCCCTGCCCGATGTGCGCTTGCTCGGTGAAGTTGGCATGGTGGTACCAACGGTCGATCGCACCAAGGCCACGGTGATGGCCAAAGTGCGTTTTCTTGATCGCGATCCGCGCGTGCTGCCCGACATGAGCGCGCGGGTGGCGTTTTTGTCCAAGGCGCTTGACCCGGCAGCGCAGCGGCCACGGGCCGCCGTGCCCCAAACTGCGGTGGTCAAACGGCAGGGCAAAGACATCGTTTTCCGCCTCGAGGGCGAGCACGCGGTCGCGGTCATCCTCGCTGCAGGCGCCGCCTTAGGCGATCTGCGCGAAGTTGGTGACAGCCTGCAGCCCGGGGACAAAATCGTGCTCCATCCGGCTGAGGATCTGCAGGACGGTGCACGGGTGAAGATCAGCGCCGCCGCCAAGTGACGCTGGCCAGCACCGATTCAGGCGCCTTGCCATGAGCGTCATCGTCGAAATTGCCAACCTGCGCAAATCCTATCGGCGCGGTGATCAAGTTGTGTCAGTCCTGCAGGACATCAATCTCAAGCTTGAACGCGGCGAGTTTGTGGCCCTGATGGGGCCGTCGGGCTCAGGCAAGTCGACCTTGCTCAATCTGATCGCCGGCATCGATACGCCTGACAGCGGACGGCTG
Organism: Pseudomonadota bacterium; assembly: GCA_031418675.1. Lineage (GTDB taxonomy): Bacteria > Pseudomonadota > Gammaproteobacteria > JADJYF01. The sequence goes on along the minus strand of JANOXY010000527.1, from coordinate 3,994 downwards.
GAAATCGAAGGCATCGATATTACCGGCATGGGCGAGGCGGAACTGGCTCGCTGGCGTGCCGACCATGTCGGTTTTATTTTTCAGTTCTACAACCTCATGCCGGTCCTGTCCGCGTTCGAGAATGTTGAGTTGCCCTTACTGTTGACGCGTTTGAATCGCCGTGAACGGCGTGAGCACGTCGATCTCGTTTTAGAGCTGGTGGGTCTCACCGACCGCGCGGAACACTTTCCTTCCCAGCTATCCGGTGGGCAGCAGCAGCGAGTCGCCATCGCCCGTGCGCTGGTCAGCGATCCCACCATCATCGTGGCTGACGAACCAACCGGTGATCTGGACCGCGCCTCAGCGCGCGAGATCCTCGATTTACTGGAGACTCTGAACGAGCGCCTGTACAAAACCATCATCATGGTGACCCACGATCACATCGCCGCCGAGCGCGCCAATATCGTGCGGCATCTCGATAAGGGCGTGCTGACCGATCTCGTTGAGCGCCCGCGTCAGCGCGGCAGTCACTAAATCCATGTGGTCCTTTCTGCTGCGACTGGTACTGCGCAATTGTCTGCGTCACCCCTTGCGCACATCGCTGACCGTGCTGGGCATTGTGGTCGCCATCACGGCCTTTGGCCTGTTGCGGACCACCATCGACGCCTGGTACGCCGGCGCTGAGGCCTCGTCGGCCTCACGCCTGGTGGTGCGTAACAAGAACTCCCTGACGTTTTCACTGCCCTTGTACTACCGCGCGCGTATCGAGCAGCTCGAAGGTGTGAAATCCGTGAGCTATGCCGACTGGTTTGGCGGCATCTACATCGCGCCGAAGAATTTTTTTCCGCGCTTTGCCGTGGAGCCGCGCAGTTACTTCGAACTTTATCCCGAATTTGTGCTGCCACCCGAGCAGATGAAGGCTTTTGTACTCGATCGCCGCGGTGCCATCGTGGGGCGCAAAACGGCCGAAAAATACGGCTTCAAGATCGGCGATCAGATCCCCATCATCGGCGACATATTCCCGGGCAACTGGAGCTTCGTGTTACGCGGCATTTATCACGGTGCTGACAGCAAAACCGACGAGTCGCAGTTTTTCCTGCAGTGGGACAACCTCAACGAAACCATGAAGAAGCTGGCGCCGGACCACGCCAACGAGGTCGGTATTTTCCTTATCGCCCTCGAGCGGCCCGAGGATGCGCCGCTCATCGCGCAGCGGGTCGACAAACTGTTCGCCAGTTCCCGTGCACAAACCTTGACCGAGACCGAAAAAGCATTCCAGCTGAGCTTTGTAGCGATGACCGAGGCGATACTGACGGTCATCCAGATAGTGTCTTTTCTCATCATCGTGATCATCATGGCGGTGATGGCCAACACCATGGCCATGACGGCGCGCGAACGGCGCGGTGAATATGCCACGCTGAAAGCCATCGGTTTTAACGACAGCCACGTGGTGGCGCTGATCGCGGGCGAGTCTTTGCTGATTTCGCTCAGTGCAGGCGCGGTCGGCATCTGGCTGCTTTACCCCCTTGCCGAGTGGGTGGGACATCGCTTCGGTTCGATATTCCCCATCTTCCTGGTGGCGCCGCGCACGCCGCTGCTGGCGGCGGCCATGGCGTTGCTGATAGGCGTGGTGGCGGCCATTGCACCGGCGTGGCGGGCGTCCACCCTAAAGGTAGCCGAGGGCTTCCGTGGCATCGGCTGAGGCGGAGCGCAACCGGTGACCGGTGTGCCGCTGTCTTATATTTTCCGCAACCTGTGGGTGCGCAAGCTGACCACATTGTTGACCGCCGGCGGTATGGCCCTGGTGGTGTTTGTGTTTGCCGCGGTCTTGATGCTGGCGGCGGGTCTGGAGAAGACCTTGGTGCAGACCGGCAGTTACGACAATGTAGTGGTCATCCGTCGCTCGGCCCAGACCGAGATACAAAGCGGTATCGACCGTCAGCAAGCCGCCTTGATCGCCGCCCGTCCGGAAATCGCGGTGGACAGCGACGGTGGCAGCGCGGTGTCAAAAGAAGTGGTGGTGCTGGTGGTGATGCCCAAGCGCGGCACCAACAAGCCGTCCAACGTCACCATCCGCGGTTTATCACCGCGCGGTATCAGCTTGCGACCCCAGGTCCATATCAGCGCCGGCCGCATGTTTCGGCCCGGCAGCGCCGAAGTGGTGGCCGGTTCGCGTATCGCGCGGGGCTTTCAGGGCGCTCGTATTGGCGAAACCCTGACGCTGGCCGGGAAAACCTGGACAGTGGTCGGCACCTTCGACGCTGAGGGCAGTGGTTTCGCCTCGGAGTTGTGGGGAGATGTTGATCAGATGATGCAGGCGTTCCGCCGCAGCGGCTATTCGTCGGTGATCTTCAAGCTCGGCAGCAGTGCGGACTTCGATAAAGTGCGAGGTGCGCTGGAAGACGATCAACGGCTCACTATCGAAGCGCAGCGTGAGACGCTGTTCTACGCCAAGCAGTCGGAAATGATGTCGAGTTTTTTATCGGTGCTCGGTTCGATCTTGAGCACGATCTTTTCAATCGGCGCGATCATCGGCGCCATGATTACGATGTATGCAGCGGTTGCCAGTCGTACGGCTGAGATTGGTACCCTGCGCGCCTTGGGTTTCAAGCGCACAAATATCCTGGCAGCGTTTCTCATCGAATCCCTGTTGCTGAGCCTGGTCGGCGGTGTCATCGGCCTGGGTCTCGCGTCTTTTCTACAGTTCTACACGGTCTCGACCATGAACTGGCAAACCTTTGCCGAGCTGGCCTTCACCTTCAGCATGAATTCCCGCGTTGTGATCGAGGCTTTGTTGTTCTCGCTGTTCATGGGTCTGGCCGGCGGCTTTTTGCCGGCGATACGGGCCGCACGTCTGGATATCGTCGAAGCTCTGCGCTCAGTTTAGGTTTGCGCCACGACGGCGCGTTGTTGCGCACGATTGCACGCTTACAGGGCAAGCTTGAATGCTTCGCTCGCACTGCGATCGCACCCGCTGGCGTTGCTGACCGACGCTGCTACCATGGCCTTCAATGCGCGTCAGCGCCGCTTCTGTCATCGAGGTATTCATGCCGTCAGCCACCGCTAAAGCGCGCCACACTGCCAAAAAGAATGATGCACGGGATGCGGCCAGCAAGAACCGCCCTTTGGTGGAAGACATACGATTACTGGGGCGGATCCTCGGCGAGGTCATTCACGAGCAAGAGGGCAAGGGTGCTTTTGAACTGGTGGAGCGTGTGCGGCAACTGTCGGTTGCCTATCGTTTGAAGCGCGACGCCCAGGCCGGGCGTGCATTGGACCGACTGCTCAAGAATTTAAGCGCCGATCAAACCGTCAGCGTGATTCGTGCTTTCAGCTATTTTTCCCATCTGGCCAATATTGCCGAAGACCGCCACCACGTACGGCGCCGGCAACATCACGAACGCCAAGGTCATTTGCAGGAAGGGTCGCTGGCCATGTGTTTCGAACGCCTGGCCAAGGCCGAGGTGCGCGCGGCGGACATCGTGCGCCTGCTCAATAGCGCCTATATCTCGCCGGTACTGACTGCCCACCCGACGGAAGTGCAACGCAAGAGCATCCTCGATGCCGAACACGCGGTGGCCGATTTGATCGGCGCGCGTGACGACCTGAAAACCGCCCGCGACTTTGCCGACAATGAAGCCCTGTTGCGCGCGCGTGTTACGCAGCTCTGGCAGACCCGCATGTTGCGCACCGCAAAGCTGACGGTGGCCGACGAAATCGAAAACGCTTTGTCTTACTACCAAAGCACTTTTTTGCGTCAGATCCCGCGCCTTTATCGCGAGATTGAGCACGCCCTGCCGGGTCATGACATCGCACCGTTTTTTCGCATGGGCAACTGGATAGGCGGTGATCGCGATGGCAATCCCAACGTCTCCGCTGCCACCCTCGCCATGGCGCTGCGACGTCAGAGTGAGACGGTGCTGCGCTTTTATCTGACCGAAGTGCACGAACTGGGTGCCGAGCTGTCCTTGTCGGCTCTGTTGTGTCCGGTAAGTGCGGATATGCAGGCCCTGGC
>JANOXY010000526.1:0-3188 GCA_031418675.1 Pseudomonadota bacterium | reverse complement strand
GCCCGGAACTGCCAAAGGACGTGCCGCCACCGCGCAGTCTGGCGGCGGCGGTCAGTGAGCCATTGCGCGAGTATTTTCGCCGTGAGGCGGCGCTGCCACTGCTGGTGTTGATCTTTCTCTACAAGCTGGGCGATGCATTTGCCGGTGGTCTGACGACCAATTTTCTGCTCGATGCCTTGGGCTTCACCTTGACCGACGTCGGTGCGATCTACAAAGGTCTGGGTTTGGTGGCGTCGATCGCCGGCGCGCTGTACGGCGGCGCCATGATGGCCCGCCTCGGTCTGTATCGGGCCCTCATGCTGTTTGCATGGTTGCAGGCCTTCACCAATCTGGGCTTTGCGCTGCTGGCTGTCATGGGCAAGTCTTATCTGGCCATGGTTGCGGTGGTCGGACTGGAGAATCTCGCCGGTGGAATGGGCACCGCGGCCTATCTCGCCTTGCTCATGGCGATTTGTGATCGTCGCTATACCGCCACCCAGTTTGCGCTCTTGAGTGCGGTCGCCAGTCTCGGACGGGTATTTGCCGGACCACCGGCGGGCTACCTGGTGGACTACGCAGGTTGGCCAATGTTTTTTGTCGTGACGTTTGTCCTGGCGCTGCCAGCTATCGTGATTCTCAAACGCAGACAGGCCTTGCTGGATAGTCTCGAGCAGCGTGCGTAATGGGCATGAAAACTCAGCATCGCCGCATGCCTGCCGCGCGACGCATTGCCTTGGTGTCTGATAGTCATGGCCAGTTGTCGCCGGCGCTTGTCGAGCGGCTGGCCGGTGTCGATCTGATCGTCCACGCCGGGGACCTCGGCGCGCAGGCCGTGTTGCGCAGTCTGGCGGAGGTCGCACCGCTGTGCGCCGTGGCCGGTAATAACGATACGCCCGCACAATGGCCGGCAGGTGAAGCGCGCATTTGCAGTGCTTTACCGGCGGTTTGCAGCATCACGCTCGATGGTGGCGTGTTGCTGGCCATTCATGGGCATCAATTCCCATCCGTTGCGAGCCGCCACGCGCGCCTGCGTGCAGCGTTTCCCGGCGCCCGCTGCATCGTTTACGGGCATAGTCACCGGCGTTGCGTCGACCAGGTTATGAGCCCGTGGGTGGTCAACCCGGGCGCCAGTGGTCGGGCGCGAGCTTTTGGTGGTGCCGGCGGTCTGCTGCTGACAGTCGGGCCGCAGGCTTGGCAGATCGAAACGCTGTGAGAGCACCCTCGGAGCAGTCTGGCTGGACCGCTCCGAGGCCAGGTTTATCGTTCGCGCGGGCCGCGGCCGCGACCCTCATCACCACCACGGCGGCTCGCGCTCGGACCGTCGCTGGACCGCGGTGCTACCGCGCGCGGCTCAGGGCGGCTGGGTGGTGCCATGCGCGGTTCCGGGCGACTCGGTGCCATGCGCGGTTCGGGACGGCTGGGCGCCATCCTAATGCTGCTGCGACCATCGTCCATGTTGCGCATGCTGCGCTCCGGCGCCGGCTGTGAGGGCGCATAACGCGGCGGAGGCGTCACATCCCGCTGCATGGGCTGGGGTGGCGGCGCGCGCATGCGTAGGGATGGTGCCGATTGCAGCGGGGCAATCGTCTGCGGCTCAGCGTTGAAACGGCCGTTACGACGAACGTTCGCCGACTCGGAGCTGGTCGGACCTGTGTCGCTAGGGGCAGGCGAGTAGCTGCGCGCACGTTCGTAACTGGGGCTGGGGCCAGGCGCAGGGGTCGGCATGATCGTCCGACCTCGTCGTACACCCGCCTCGCTGCTGGAAGGTGAAAAGCTGCGCGAACGTTCCACCTCGTCGCTCTCGGGCGCGGTCAAAGTTGACGTAGCGGGGACGCTGCGGCGCACGGTGCTTTCTGGGACGGGTGGTAGTGCGGCGCGCGGACCGCCGTCGCGGACGGTGCGGGTAGGTGAGGCCAGCGGCGGTGCGGTCTGGGGCGCGGGGCGTCCGCCAACTGCCACCGGTCGAGGTTCCCAGTCACGCACACGCGGGCGATTGGTGCCGCCGTGTCGACCCTCACCACGATCATGGTCGCGACCGCCCCAGCTGGGGCCGCCGTCATAATCATCATGATCATGATGGTGGCCATAATCGTGATAGCTGCGACGATAGAAGAAACCGTTGTAAGGGCGATCAAAACGCGGGTCGTCATAAAAATCGTAGTCGTACATGCGCAAGCGACTGCTGCTCCAGCCGATGCTGAACATCGTGCTTACACCCCAGAAATTGGTGAAGCCTGACGGATAGCCCGATGCGTAGTTGTAGTAATACACCGGGCAGGGGCGTGGGTAGTAGCCAAAGGCCGGTTCGCTGGAGTACACGATCACCCGCGTTGGCTCGTACTGGGGCACGTAGATGATTTGCGGATTGGCCGGTCGAATGCTGATCGCACCCTGCTGGTATTCAACAATCTGACGCTCGTCGCTGCGCAGGTTGCCAGCCGCCTGGACCTGGGTGCGAAACTGGCCGATGGCCGCGATGACGTCGCCCTGCTGCATGATCACCGCCTGGCCCAGGCGCTCAGTCCACGACAGGTCCTGATTCATCATATTGACCACATCGGGATAATTGAGCAGCGCGACCACCGCATTGTCCCAACTGTCATCGGGGCTCAGGGTCGTGTTACTGCGCACGGCTTCCAGGTAGCGCGCGGCCTGAACGACCTGCAATGGGAAAGTCGAGGCCGGCAGAATGATGCCGATCAGATCGTCGGGGTAAAGCGCGATGCGCGAAACCAAGTCGTTGAGTTGCGGCGGAGCGAGGTACTGACCGGTATTGGGCGCGCCAAGGGCGGGCGTCGCTGCAGGGCCGGCTTGCTGGGTGTAGCCGGGGTTGGCCGTTGAGTAATTCTGCGCCAGATAGGTGTCGTTGGCGCACGACGCGAGCGGCGCCAGACAGAGCACCACCAGCACACCGAACAGTGGGCGCACACGCGTCCAGTCTTTTACGTTTGACAATATTGCTTCAAACACAGGAATACTCCTTGGCAAGCCGCGCCACGTGCTGCGGCGATCCCGGCTTGGTTGAACGCATACTACGGTGCGGGGCTTAATTCGGACTTAACGGTGGACCGCCAATGGTGCTTGTCACCACCGTCGCCCGGTGAGCCATTGTCCAAAGGTATCGCCGTCCTAGAGCTCCCTGAGGATGCGACCGTGTCCCAGCACCGCGTCGAAGGTTCCGGCATAACAGCCCAGCATCTCCAGCACCG
>JANOXY010000525.1:0-2757 GCA_031418675.1 Pseudomonadota bacterium | reverse complement strand
ACCCCATTTAAAACCAGCTGATAGTTGCTCAGCGTGTCAACGCCACTCAGCGCCAGCACGCCGCTCAGCGCATTGTAGTTGGCACTGATGCTGGTACCGAGGGTGCTGGTGGTGAGCGTATCCCCTGCGACAAAACCGCGGATGACAACAGTGGCCGAGGTCAGGGTACTTGAATCGGCATCGCTCAAACTGATGGCACTACTCGCGACAATGGCGGCACCACCCTCGCTATACGCCCCGACGCCAGCAGCAGTCAGCAGCGGTGCGTCATTCAGCGCCGTGACGATGACATTCACACTGCCGACGGTGCTCAACTGCCCATCGCTGATATCGAGACTGATCTGGGCATTGCCGGCGTAGTTCGCCGTCGGCGTGTAGCGCAGCCCGTCCAGCGCCGCATTAATTGCGCTGCTGGAGCCAGTGATTGTGACGTTGCTGCTGCCGTTCCCGCTGACCACGCTCAGGCCAGTGGTCTGGGCGAGCGTTAATTTGCCATTGGCCGCGAGTAAGACCGCCGTGAGGGCATCGCCTTGTGCATCGCCAGTGGTCAGTGTGTTGCCATTGGCGGTACTGAAAACCAGCGGAGTGTCTTCGTTGATGTTTTGAGCACCCGGCAGATCGAGTACCGGCGCGGTATTGGTTTGTCCCGTCCCGAAGCTGACCGTACTGGCTACATCCAAGGTCGTGGTGCCGAAACTGTAACGGCCATAGGTGCCGAAGTTGCCGACAAAATTCCAACCCGCGTTTGCTGTCAGCACCGCATTCGGGCCGCCGTCGATGATCAGGCTATCGAAGTCGGAAAGCACGCTCAACGAAAAATTGTCGAGAATAAGATGGTTGCCGCCAGTGCCTAGATCGATGCGTTCGATCGATGTGACATTGGTGAGCGTAGACAGATCCAGCACCAGATTGCTGCCGCTCACACGCAGGGTATCGCTGCCGAGGCCGCCGTCGAGGAGCGTCGCGGCCGCGTCATACACCAAGGTGTCGTTACCGCCACCGCCGCGCAGAGTATCCGCACCTCCGCCACCGCTCAGAAAATTGTTTGCGCCGTTGCCGATGATGATGTTGGCGGCAGTGTTGCCAGTGCCGTTTAGTGCTGCGTTACCGCTGAGATTCAGATTCTCGAGATTCAGTGCCAGCGTGTAATCCACCGCGGCTATAACAGTGTCGGTGCCCGCGTTGAGCCCTTCAATGACGATGTCCTGAACGCTGTCTACGCTATAGCTGTCGTCGCCGCCGTTGCCGGCCATGGTGTCGTTGCCTGCACCACCGTCAAGCACGTTGTTGGCGGAATTGCCGGTTAGAACGTTGTTGCCGGCGTTACCCGATGCCCGGATCGCGACAATACCCGTGAGCGTGAGGTTTTCGACATTGGCGGGCAGGCTGTAACTGATAGTAGTCTGGATCAGATCGATGCCTGAAGCTGCGCCACCCGTTTCGCTCACGACATCACTCAGGTTGTCGACGACGTAGGTATCGTTGCCATCACCGCCCGCCATGAAATCGGCGCCAGCCCCACCATTGATAACATTCGAGCCACTGTTGCCCAGCAGAGAGTTATTGAGCCAATTGCCGGTCGCGTTGATGTTCGCGGTACCGATCAGCTCCAGATTTTCAACTTCATTGGCATTGTTCAAGCTATGGCTGACGCTGGCCCGCACCAGGTCTGTACCTTCGTTGCTGGCTTCGATGACCAGATCAAAAGCCGACGATACGAGATAGATATCGTTACCTGCAGCGCCGTAACTGGTGTCACTCCCTGAACCTCCGTTCAAGGTATCGTTACCGGCACCGCCGTACAGGAAATCATTGCCGAGACCACCACTAAGTACATCATTACCAGCCAGGCCAAAGAGCTTATCGTTTCCCTCCAAACCGCTGATTTGATCGTCGTCTGCTATGCCCTGCAGATTCACGTCGTCTGTACTAGAGCCGTTTACAATCGCCATATTGTTGTTCTCAAATGCGCGCTGCCGGATGCCGATTGCCCATCGCTTCCGGACTTCGCTTGTTTTTTAGGCACGACGTTGCCCGTGACTGCGACCAGGGTCGAGCCATGCCGTTGTTGCGTCGTATTTCTGCGTCGACCACGGTCGGAGCTATGGGATCACAAGCGGGGGATTCGGCTGGCCTGTCGGCGGCGCCTGGTCCACCCGTTCACCGCGGGATTTGGCGGGGAACGTGCTCGTTGTGCTGCTTCGTCTGTGACACTCAGCTGCGTAATTGCCGAGAGTAGGTCCTGATTGTTACGAAATGTATCTTCGTATTTTTAAGCGCTCCGAACCGTGCCGTAGTTGGCAATGTCGAAGGCGTGTCATTGAGGACTGTGGGCAAGCGCACAGACTCCCGCAGAGCTTCGATAGGAGCTGGAGTCCGCGTTCGTGCCCTGCGCCCTTCTGCGTAGGAGACCTGCCTAAGCTTGCGCGGCGTTGCGTCCGCGCTGATGACCGCGGATCTGCGCATGTGGTGTGGCGAGCTCAGCGTCGAGAGTTACACAGATTCAACGCACCCTATGCTTGCTGAATCGCGGGAGGTGGCTGTGGCGCTCCTCTGCGCAATTTGCGTCGCCGACTCGCAGACCAAAATCCTGCTCGCCTCAGATTATGGACGTGCCGGCGTTGGCCAGGAGGTCGTTGTCCACCAGCAAGATGGCCGCGCCATGGCTGTATTGGGTGACACTGCCGAGATTGATACCCGTGCCCCAGCCACCCGTGGCCACAATCGCGTCATTGGCATCGCCGATGACGGTCAAGG
>JANOXY010000524.1:0-4731 GCA_031418675.1 Pseudomonadota bacterium | reverse complement strand
CGTAGTGCCGGAAGGGTGTCAGCGCACACAAAAAGCCCAGGTTGAGTCCGCTGCCACGGCGCGCAGCGGCGGCCATGTATTCGGGAAAACTTTCCCAATCCCAGGTCACTCCGCGCTTCAGCACGTCGAAGGGAATGGCTTCGACATTGACCAGATCCCAGGCCGCTATATCACGCGCTTCGGGGCGACACGGTGCGAGCCCGACCCCGCAGTTGCCGAGCATGATGGTCGTGACCCCATGCCAGCTCGATGGTGAGGTCACATCGTCCCAGCAGATCTGTGCGTCGTAGTGGGTGTGGGGATCAACGAAACCCGGCGCAACAATCAGATCGGCTGCATCGACCGTGCGTGTGGCGCGACCGGACAACTTACCCACTTCCACGATGCAACCATCTTTGACTGCGACATCGGCGTGTAGCGGCGGCGCACCAGTGCCATCAACAACGGTGCCGTTTTTGATCAACAAATCGTAGGACATGGTGGTTCTCCAGATTAGCGTCTAACCAAGTGCAATCTCGCACGTGGCTACTTGGCAAATGGTGCTCTGCGCTATGTGTTGTGACGTTGCACGGGATCCGACTCGCCCCCTCAATCTGGGGTGCTGCGCGCCCCGTCAATCACAGGTACGCTCTCCACGCGCCTTGCGATGGACGATAACACGGGTCGCGACGCAGGAAGGCGGAAAATAGAGCGACGAGGCGCAAGCCCCGTGTTGGATGACAAATCCTATCTAAAGTGGAGCGAACATGGCCAGTGAATTTATGCGCGTTGATCCCGGTGTTCCCGATCTGGGTAACGATCCCTTACCTGTTACGCCCTATCTTTGTCAGAGCTTCTTCGAAGGTGAGCGCGATCGCATCTTCGGACAAGTCTGGTTGAACGTGGCGCGCGGCTGCGAACTGCCTGCACCCGGCGATTTTGTGGTGCGGGCCGTTGAGATCCGCAATGCCTCGATCATTATTGCGCGCGGGCAGGACGGTGTCGTGCGCGCCTTTCACAACGTCTGCTCCCATCGTCTGGCAAAACTCGAGTGGCGCAACTGCGGTAATACAAAATTATTCACCTGCCCCTACCACGCGTGGAGCTACGACACGGCAGGCAAGTTGCGTGGTGTGCCTAGCGAAGGCAATTTTCTGAATCTCGACAAAACAACCAACGGGCTGACACCCATCGCCTGCGAGATGTGGAACGATCTGGTGTTCATCAATTTTGCCGAATCACCCCGGCAGACATTGCGCGAATACCTGGGCGGGCTGAGCGCTTATGGCGATGCCTATCCGATGCGCGAGTTTGACGCCTGGGCACACGTCGAAGTCGGTACGATCAACTGCAACTGGAAGGTGTTTCTCGATGCCTTCCAGGAGATTTATCACCTCAACTACCTGCACCGGCAAACCCTGACCGACACTTTCAAGTGGGCGGAAAATCCGTTGGGGGAACCGGCCTACTTCAAGACCTTCGGGCCGCACCGCGCGCTGTCCATGGGTTATAACCCCGATCAACGCAGCGCGCCGATGGCGAGCATCGTCCAGCGTCACGCCTCGGACGTCACGTCCACCGGCGGCTCAGCGTTGGCCAACGCCCGCGGCTCAATGGAGCGTCTGGGCACGGGTGTCAATCCCGGCGGCCTGGCCAACTGGGCCATCGACGTCACCACCATCTTCCCCAATGTTGTGTGGCTGGTCGGTGCCGATTCCAGCATCTTTCACCGGATGTGGCCAATCGATAAAGGACATACGCGCTACGAAAACTACGCTTTCTATCGCAAGCCACAGAAGGCCAGCGAGCGTTTCGCCCGCGAATACAGTTTCGGCCTGTTTCGCGACACCATCGTCGAAGACATCCTCAATACCGAGTTCAGCCAGCAGGCACTACAGTCGGGTGCAAAAAAACATTTTCATCTGCAGACTACCGAGATCTCGGTGCGCCATCACCATCATCACGTTGCGCGTTATGTGCGCGGGGAGGCGGCCCATGGCTGATACCACAACACTGCCGCAGGCCTTTCACACACTGGAGGTCTTCGTGGAATCCTGGGCACTGGCCAGCAGTGACCAGCGCATGCACAAGCGCATGGTGAGTTCGATGGCGGAGATCCAGGCCTTCTATGACGCCCTGCTGCCCGTCACTGAACAGGCGCTCGCCCATCTGGATACGTTTGATCTTCGCGCCCTGCCAGCGGCCGAAACCCGTTTATTCCATCTCTTACTCGCGGGGGCCGAAGCGGGCTTGGCGGTCGAAGTTTATGGCGCGCCCCAGTTACCCCTGGCGCCGAACCAATCGCGCTTCAAGGTGACTCACACGCATATGGGTGGGTGAACACCACTGCGTGTCATCGCCAACACCGCTTCATAACTATCTTGTCCGCGCCTTAGCACCAGACAACGGAACATCACCATGAGTTTGAGCAAAGAATTCAATCTCGTTGTCGCCGGCACCGATGCCGACGGACGCGTGGCTTTCCTGGAACCCGGCGCAGCAGCCACCATGACCACACCGGGGGTGGTCGATCTGGCATGGATGTGGTCAGTTGCAGGCAGCCCCAGCGTGCCCCATGCCATCGGCGCCGCGCCGTCGGTGGGCCGCATGCCGGGGCCCCATGGGTCGGCCTTTGGCGTGGTGCGCTTCCCGGCCCATTCGGCCGGCAAACTTGATGTGGGTGAACTCTTGCCTGACAGCGCCGAGGGTGGGCAGGAAGGCAATGCTGCCATGCATGCCACCGATACCATCGACTACGAGATCATTCTCTCGGGCACGATCGATATCGTCTTGCCCGGCAATCAACGCCGCACTCTCAAACCCGGTGATCTGCTGGTGATGGGCGGTGTGCCCCACGCCTGGGAGAACATCTACGACGAGGACTGCACCTATGTGTTCATCGCCATTGGTGCGACACGGGGTGGGGCCTGAACACTTAGCCAGGCCGGGAGCCTGGCTAAGCGTGTCACAGTGTTACGTGATGGATACGGTTTGGGTAATGTCCGTATCGATAAGCAGCGTGGCACTACCGTGCAAATAAGCGTGGTAGCTATTACCCCCAATGTTTTGATCGGCGAGCTGGGTCCAGCCTGCGGTTGTCACTTCAACACTGTCGCCGGCATTACCCAGCACCCGCAACGCAGCGTTATCGCTCACCTGCAGCAGGTCCTGCAGTGACAAGCGCAGATGGTTATCGCCGCTGCCGGTGAGGTCCACGGCATTGATACCGGTGATGACTTTGGACGGCAACAAGGTGAGATCGAGGGTCTGATCCGCACCGTCGATACGCAAAGTGTCAAAACCAGAGCCACCATCGATTCGATGGTCGGCCGCATCCCACACCAAGGTATCGTGATTAGCACCGCCGATGAGCGAATCACTACCGGCGCCACCATTCATCACATCGTTGCCACGGCCGCCCACCAGGGCTTCGCCACTATCGGTGCCCGTCAGGACATCGCTGCGCGATGTGCCATTGAAGGCCACGCCGTGGTTGAAGTCACGGCCGTAAACAATGTGGGTACCCTCGGGCGGAATGCCATTGGGCGTGCCGAACACGCCATAACCTGCGATCGCGATATCGCCGTAGCCATCGCCATTGAGATCGCCGACGGCTCGCGCCGAGGCACCCGTAAACTGGTTCTTGCTAACACCATCGATGCGCAAGCCCTGGCTGATATCCATCTGGGCGAGATTTAATTGCGGATCGAATGCACCGTCGTGACCAAAAACCACATAGGTAGCGCCAGCTTGAAATTGGCGGTTGGCGGTAGCGCGCGGCGCGCCCAGCAGCAGGTCTTCATAACCATCTGCGTTAACATCGCCCGCCGAACTAATGGTGTAGTGGCCCAGCTGTTCCGCCAGGGGCGCAACGATGGAGAATCCGTTAAATCCATTCAGACCGCTGGTCGACACTGTGCTTGCGAACGGGTCGCCGTGGCCGAACACAACCCGCACGGCATTACTGTTGTTGCTGGTGTCGTTAATGAGGATGTCATCGTAGCCATCGCCGTTGAAATCTGCGGTTGCGATGTTCCATCCACTGCCAACGCTGGTCAGTGCAAAGCCGTTGCTGCCATCCAGACTTGCCACCGACAGGTCGCTATCAAAGCCTGTCGCTTTGCCAAACACAACGTAAGCCGGTTTGCCGGGCCATCCGGAGGTCATCAGCAAATCATCGAAACCATCCCCGTTGATGTCTCCGCTCGCGAGGTTGGCTCCAATCCTCGCCCCGTTTTGAGCACCGTTGATGCGCCACGCTTCGCTAGGGCTGAGCGTACGAATATCCACACTTCTGTCGTAAGGCGCCGCTGCGCCGAATACAACAAAGGTCGAGCCGGAATCAGATACGCTGGAGATGCTCGCGGTCTGCATGCCGAGCGCAAAGTCCTCGAAGCCATCACCGTTGAAGTCGCCGGCAGCGCTCGGCACCGCGGTGCCCAACGTTGCCTCGTCAATCGGCAGGCTGTCCACGATGTAGCCGTTGTCGCCGTTAACTTGGTTCAGCGCAAAGCTGGTGGGATAGGCACCAGCGTGGCCAAAAACTATATAGCTGTGGATCGAGGTCGTGAGCGTGTTGGCATCAGAGTTGCCCGACATCACCACAAAATCGTCGTAGCCATCGTGGTTAAGGTCGCCGACGATGCTGACGCCGTTACCCGCGTAGTGCTCAGCTGACAATCCCGTCAGGCGCATGCCTTGCCGAGGCTTCAGATTCTCGAGATCGATGTTCGCTGCAATGCCATTCGCGGA
>JANOXY010000523.1:0-2996 GCA_031418675.1 Pseudomonadota bacterium | reverse complement strand
TGAATTCACAGATCAGCGAACTCACCCAAATGCAGGCCCTGGAAAAAACCGGGACGCAGTCATTGCCCTATGATGACCTCGACCAGTCGCTCAATTGGGTCTACAACCACAAGGCCTCCGCCCTGCGCGCACTGGGACGCTGGGAGGAGGCACTGGTCGTGATGGAAACCGCCTACACGCTGGCCGAAAACGACCACGTCAATGTGAGCCAGGTAATCAACCTGGGCGACTGAGCCCGCTCAAGCTTCTCGATGCTCAAACCTGCTTTTCTGCTCACGAAGCGTGATGGCTCGATCTAATCCCCCTCGGGGAGCTTGAACGACGCTCCCTTTGGAGGAGTCTCTGGTTTACGAGACTAGAGACTCAATCAGTGTGCCATGCCTATTTGTCCGATCCGGGCTTTGTCCGGTTGTTGGTGCGTATTGATTTGGCTTTCGCAACCTTGGTGCACGTGGCCGGGTGTCGGTGCGGTGGGGGTTTGCATCGGGCGGACTATCCGCGCAAGCCGCGGGGGTGTGCGCCGGCGTTGCGGGCGGATTTTTCTTCGCGGCACAGTTTTTGTTGTGCGCTTTGCCGCAAGCGCAGCACCTCGATGTCGGTGCGCTTTCTGGGTCGGCGGGTGTACGTGATGTTGGCGGTGGTGCTGTTGTCGACCCGCTCGGTGATGCGGATGTCGGCGGCGGCGCAGGTGGCGAGTTGGTTGCAGGTGCCGGTGCGGACCTTGCGGCGGTGGCGGACGTGGTGGACGAAGGCTTTGGTGTTGACGCCGTTCTGGCTGGCGCTGGGCCGCTTCATGCCGGACGCGTTGCAGTTTCCGGACAGCCTGCTGGCGGAGTTTGGTGATCGGCGCGATCCGGACACACCCGTCACACCGGCCGCGCTGCTGGGGTTGATGCGCTTTCTAGCTCCTTTGACCGTGCAGGTTCGAATCGCATTGGATGGTGGTCACTGATTTCCCGCAGAGGATGCGAATGGTCGAGTTGATCCCCGGTTTGTAGGGTCTGGACTCCGGTGGTGCGTTCGTCGCCGCCTCTTCAAGGAGTCCACTTTGAGTACAACCCCCGTGTCGCCCGTCCGCGATCGTTGGGCGCGGCTGCGTTTTGCCATCATCGGTCCGCTGCTGGCCGCACCGCCATTGCCTGGGGAGTTGCAGGCCGCCCTGGCGGAGCTGAGTGCGCGGACCTGGCGCGATCCGAATGGCCTGGATGTGCAGTTCGGGGTCTCGACCCTGGAGCGCTGGTTCTACGCGGCCCGCCGGGCCGAAGATCCGGTGGCGCGCTTACGCAATCGGCCGCGCGCCGACCGTGGCAGCTTTCCGAGCCTGAGCACCACCGTCATCCAGACCCTGACCCGGCAGTACCGCGAGCATCCGGGCTGGTCGGTGCAGTTGCAGGTCGACAACCTGCGCTGTGCCTTGGTCGATGAGGCGGTGCCCTCGTACCCGACGATCCGGCGTTATCTGCTGGCGCAGGGCATGTTCAAGAAAGCACTGCCCAAACGCGCCACCGACGGTGCCCTGGCGGCACGCGACCGGCTGGATCGGCTGGAGGTGCGCAGCTTCGAGGTCGAGCACGTCGGCGCACTCTGGCATCTTGATTTCCACCACGCCTCGCGCACCGTGGTGACGCGTGCGGGGCTCAGCGTCAAACCGTTGCTGTTCGGGGTCATCGACGACCGTTCGCGGCTGGTCTGTCATCTGCAGTGGTATCTGGACGAGACCGCCGAGAGCCTGGTCCATGGCCTGTCGCAGGCCTTCATGAAACGCGGCCTGCCGCGCGCGCTGATGACCGACAACGGCGCCGCCATGCTGGCCGAGGAAACCGTCGGCGGACTCGCCACCCTGGGCATCGTGCACCAGACCACCTTGCCCTACAGCCCTTATCAGAACGCGAAGCAAGAGTCATTCTGGGGCCGCATCGAAGCGCGCCTGATGGCCATGCTCGAAGGCCAGGCCACGCTGACCCTGGAGCTGCTCAACACCGCCACCCAGGCCTGGGTCGAGCAGGAGTACCACCGCACCCGGCACTCGGAGCTGGGTGCCACGCCGCTGGCCCGCTATCAGGCCGGTCCCAGTGTCAGCCGACCCTGTCCGGCCACCGCGGTGCTGGCGAACGCCTTCCGCATCGAGAGCACCCGTCGGCAACGGCGCGCCGATGGCACCGTCAGCCTCGCCGGCAAGCGCTTCGAGATCCCTTCGCGCTATCGCCATCTGGTCACGGTCCAGTTGCGTTACGCCCGCTGGGACTTGAGCCAAGTCGACTTGGTCGATCCCCACACCGGCACAGTGCTGTGCCCGGTGCGGCCCTTGGACAAGTCCGCCAATGCCGATGGCCAGCGTCGTGCCCTGACCCCCGTCGGCGCCGATCTCTCACCGCTGCAACCCGCCGGCATCGCCCCGCTGCTGACCCGACTGCTCGCCGAATACGCCGCCACCGGCCTGCCGCCGGCCTACCTGCCCAAGGATCCCGCGTGAATCAGAAACTGCTCGCCCTCTACGGGCTCAAGTTCAATCCCTTCTCGCCCGAACTGCCGACCACCGCGCTCTACGTCACCGCCCGCGTCGAGCAGTTCTGCTGGCGCATCGAACACGCCCAGATCCGCGAAGGCGGCTTCGCCCTCATCTCCGGCGAGCCCGGCACCGGCAAGAGCGCCATCCTGCGACTGCTCGCCGAGCGCCTGAGCCGACTGCCCGACGTCAGCGTCGGCGCCATCGCCCACCCGCAAAGCAGCATCGGCGACTTCTATCGCGAACTCGGCGACCTGTTCGGCGTCGCCTTGCACCCGCACAACCGCTGGGGTGGCTTCAAAGCCCTGCGCGAACGCTGGATCGCCCACCTCGAAACCACCCGCCGCCGCGCCGTCCTGCTGATCGACGAAGCCCAGGAAATGAATCCCGCCGTCCTCAGCGAACTGCGCCTGCTCACCAGCGCCCGCTTCGACTCCCAGCCCCTGCTGTGTGTCGTCATGGCCGGCGACCAGCGCCTGCTCGACGCCCT
>JANOXY010000522.1:0-4146 GCA_031418675.1 Pseudomonadota bacterium | reverse complement strand
TGTAGGTCCGACTTCAGTCGGACATTCGTAGTGAGCCCGGGCCTCCTGTCCGACCAAAGTCGGACCTGCAGAAGAAAGCTGGTGGAGGCTGTTATGCGGCCTTCACCATCTTTTCCAAAGCCTGTCGATGATCGGGAAAATGCACCAGCATGCCTTCGCAGAATTTGCGCATGGCGGCTGCTTGGTAAACCTGCAGGTCAGCTTTGGGCTTTTTCGGTTTGTCCGTGAAGCGCCCCATGCCCGCCAGGATACAAAACCAGGACGTCGGACTGTAAACCTGACGTCCTGCCTGGGATTTCAACTCTGTCAGCAAATCACCGCCGTGATCCCAGGTGTAAAAAATGCGTTCGAGATCGGACGTTAACGGGGTGTGTTCGCGGGCATTGATCCAGTAGTCCGTATCGTGGCGTGAGTTCAATTTGTAGTGCGTGAATACGTAGTTCTTCACACCGTCGAAGATCAAATTGACTTTTTCGTTGACGTCGGCGCGATAGCGTTCGCTGAACCCGCCCTGCTCATAACGTGTCATGAAGGTGTCGACGGTGTCTTGCACGATCATGAGCGCGGTGGCTTCGAGGGGCTCGATGAAGCCTTGGGATAAACCCACAGCCAGACAATTGCGCACCCAGGATTTCTGCGTGCGCCCGACTCGCATCTTGAGATGGCGTGCCTCGGTAGGCGAGTCGAGCAGGCCAAGGTGGGCGCGCAACTCGTGCTCGGCGGCGTCTTTATCGATGAATGACGAAGCGTAGACATAACCATTGCCGTAGCGATTGGTCAGGGGAATCTTCCAGGCCCAGCCATACTGCAAGGCGGTGGACAGTGTTTCGGACGGAATCGAGCCGTCGGCGTCCAGGGCTGTGGGCATCGCCACGGCGCTGTCGTTGAACAGTGTGTCCTGATAGGAGATGAAGGGCACCGCCAGGGTTTTACCGATCAGGAGGCTGGCAAAGCCGGTGCAGTCGATGAAAAAATCCGCTGCGATCAAACCGTGCTCGGCGGTTGTGACGGCCGCAATATCGCCGCTTTCATGGCAACGGACTTCGTTGACGGTGCCCGTCAGGTGACGCACGCCGCGTGCGGTCGCGAAGCGTTTGAGAAAATCGCCGATCAGCGCGGCGTCGAAGTGATAGGCGTAGTCGCTGATGTAGCCGGTTTGATTGTCGGGCAAAGGGGCCAGGCGATGCTCCGATAAAAAGTTGGAGATGAAAAACGTGTCGGGATGGGCGTGAACGTCCAGATTCTTGCTGCGCAGGGACGCATTCTGGAAAAAAGCCCGGATCGGACCATCGTCACTCTGGGAGAAAAATGGATGGTAGTAACTCTGATGGCCGGGCTGGGTTGACCAGCCGGGAAACCGAATGCCGCACTTGTACGTGGCATTGCAGTGGGGCATCCACTCGGCTTCCGTGACGCCGATACGCTCGAAGAAGCGCCGCATCTTGGGGGTCGAGCCTTCGCCCACACCGATGATGCCAATCGCATCGGACTCGAGCAATGTGATGTTAAATCCGTGTTTGGCCCAACCGTGGATGAGTAAGGCTGCGGTCATCCAACCGGCTGTGCCGCCACCGACGATAAGAATGTTGTTTGGCCGAGTACTTGGGTCTGTCATTGCTGTTGGCCTGTTAGCCTGGTTGTCGTTTATCGTCGCGCTTACCGCAGCTCACGGCGCACGGCTCTCGATGATGCCTCAAGTCGCTTGTCTCCAGAAAAAAAAAACGCGGGGTGGTTGCCCACCCCGCGTTGATTGAGTCAGGGACTCGAGTGTCGGACTAGGTGCCGAGGCGGCGCATGGCCGACTGGGTGATGTAGTCCGCGATGAACTTGTTGGGTTCGATCTGATCGTAGCCGGACTTCCAGCCGCCCTGGCAATGCTCGGACTGACAGAAGCGCGTAATACGCTTGGACTGAATGTCATTCGAGATGACCCAGTTCCAGCTCCACTCGGTACGACCGTCGGCGGCCTTGGAAATATGGCTGCCGTAGTCCGGCACACCGGGTTTGCCCTTGTCGGCGTCGGTGTTGTAGTGGGCGAAGCCCGGCTCGAAGGACTTCCAGATTTCGCCGCGGCGGTCATAGGAAATCGCCTGCGGGTACTCGAGGTTACGTGCATCCAGGTAGATCCGGCGTTTGGCCAGCGGTGCACGCGGGAAGCCGGTCGGCTCGCCTTCAAGCACGATGACTTCCGGCAGCAGTGACTTGCCGACGTTGTAGAACGTCGTACCTTTTGGACCACCGACGGTCGGGTGCTGCCAGTTCTCCTGATCCGGGCGCCACTGATAGTGCATCGAACCGAGGAAGGGCCCGCGGTGGATGATCTTCCAGTTGCCCCAGGTCAGCATCGGGTCGCCCGCAGCCCAGGCATCGGACAGGAACAGGTTGATGCCCGCAACGAGCGGCTCAAAGCGCTGATTGGTCGGGAAACGACGCACGCGCTTGAAGGCCGGTAAGTAACCATACAGTTCGGGGAACTTGGCCTGGTCGTAGTACCACTCGTTCATGAAGGCGGTACCTTTGATGTCGTTCGGTGCGGTAAACCATACCGATTGGTACCGGATCTTGTCCTCGTGACCGGCCAGGGCCGTGGCGCCACCGGCCGAATTGGGATTCACCAGGCCCTGGGTCTGCTGCTGCGCCCAGACGAAGTGATATTCGTACTGGACGTCGCCTTCGGCGTCGAGCGCGTAGGTCGGAATGGCGAAGATGTCCTGATCGTGACGGCCCCAGGAGAGGGTGACGTTGGCGATGCATTCTTCGCCAGTCGTGGCTTCCGGGAAGGGATGGCCGCCAATCCACGGCTTGCCGTCCTTGGTGTAGACGTTGCCGTCGGCACCGAACGCCGCCTGACCCCAGTTCTTGAGCGTGGCGTCAAGGAAGTAGGGTGGGAACTGGGCTTCGGTCTGGGTCTGGGTCGGAAGAATGAAAAAAGTGCGGCCCTGCTGGCTGACTTCCTGGAACAACATGGGATCGACCAGGTCCTGGACCAGTTCGATATTGTCTTTGCTGATAACGTCGCCAACTTTGATCTTGCCCTTGGTGTAGGCGTCGATGTTGGACAGTTCTTCCGGGTAGGCTTTGAAGCTGTCCCCGGATTTGGCCATCAGTGGCCACAGTGCGCTCAGGATGCCGGCGCTGCCAGCACCTTTGGCCGTCTTCTCCATGAAGTGCCGACGGCTGTAATCAAAGTCGTATTTTTTGATGTGCATTTTTTTCCCCTGCCTTTCCGAAAAATATCGGTAGTACTAACTAGGACTCGGGACCTCGCCCGGCACTAGATTGAGTAACCCTGCAACGACACCAGTGGGTATCGCATGGGGTATAAGGTACCGCAGCCGGTACCATCGTCCAAGACCTTCGAAAGCTTCGGATTTCGGTCCCATCGTCTGGTAAGTCCTGCTATCAGGGGGAGCGGTTCAAGCTGCCGGTGGTTGGAGACGTGGCGGAGGGGAGGATTTGAGGGGCGCCAGCGAGCCAGCGGTGCTAGGCCCGATCCGGGTACAATCAGTAGGTTCATGAATACAGCAATTACCGAGTCGGCCGTCCTCGATGCGCTTCGCGCGGTGCGCGATCCGGATCTCAACCGCGACATTGTCACCCTCAAGTTCATCAAGAACCTTCGTATCGGGGAGGGGGGCCGCGTGGCGTTCACGATCGAGCTCACGACCCCGGCGTGTCCGGTGAAAGACCAGATGCGCGACCAGGCGCGTCAGGTGGTTTCGGCGATCCCGGGGGTGACCTCGGTGGACATCGAGATGACCGCCCAGGTGCGATCCACATCGAACGTTGATGCGAACAAGGCGCCCGTTCCAGGTGTGAAGAACATCATTGCCGTGGGGGCGGGGAAGGGCGGCGTCGGCAAGACGACGGTGGCCGTGAACCTGGCCATCGCGCTCAGCCAGATGGGCAGCCGTGTCGCCATGATCGATGGCGACATCTACGGGCCGAACGTACCCATCATGCTTGGCATCAAGACGCAGTTGACTGGCGACGAACGCGGCAAGATCATTCCGGCAGAACAGTACGGCATCCAGCTCGTGTCGATGGCGTTTCTCACGACCGACGATTCACCGGTCATCTGGCGCGGCCCGATGCTTCACGGCGTGATCCAACAGTTTTTCCGCGAGGTGCGCTGGGAGAACATCG
>JANOXY010000521.1:0-3308 GCA_031418675.1 Pseudomonadota bacterium | reverse complement strand
GGTTTGGCATCGTAAATCTGGCAGCACCATGGGCGACCTGTGCACCCTGCGGATTGGCCGTTGCCCCAACGCTCGCAATCAGGCCGGTGACAAACGACAGTACCTGACCACCACGGCGGCGGGTAATTCTCAGTGAACCGCGCATTCGACACCTCCACTATTCAGCGACTCGTTCAACTGGTCGATCTGACCACCCACTTCAACCGCGTGGAAGATCGGGTCTTCCGCCTGGAACGGCGGTACCTCGTTCAATTGCTCTGCTGGACCACCTTGGTTCCCGACATGGCTAGCCTCGCCCTGTTCAAGCTCCACCGTATTCTGTTCGGTCTCGACCGCACAGATACCGGAATAACAGCTCACGTACAGGCCGTCCTCGGGATCGGTGGACGAAGCGGCAGGCGGCGCGTCAGGCAGGTCCATCGAATTCGGTGTGGGCACGTCCATCGGCAATGGTAGGTCCGGCACAAACTGCGGCTGGACTCCGCTGTTTGCCAGGAACGCAGTTTGCCCCTCTTCGACCACGTAATTGTCGTCAAGCACGATGGAGCCACTGTTAACTTTGGTG
The DNA here is from genome assembly GCA_031418675.1 of Pseudomonadota bacterium. Classification (GTDB taxonomy): domain Bacteria; phylum Pseudomonadota; class Gammaproteobacteria; genus JADJYF01. The sequence continues at coordinate 2,743 of JANOXY010000521.1, read as the reverse complement.
AAAAGTCCATCGCCGCCTGGGCCAGCGTCGGGATCCGGATTCTGGCAGGCACCTACACAAAGTGCGTCCCATTCGGTGCCACGGATACCGATCGTCGCGACCGCAGTGCGCATCTGGTAACCACGACCTTTGTGACCCACCAGACCACTGACCGCGCGGAGACCACCGCGCAGGAGGTTGAACACGCTCTGGCCACGTTCAGGTTCCACGATATTGAATTCAACGCGCTCGACCTTGAAGTCCGTGTTCGGCATGAGCGTTACCCGACTCTTGTCAGCAAAAACCAGCACCGCAAACATGTCAGCCCCGGTGATTATGGTGTCGCCGTTGTAAAGTGGGTCACCCGAAGCCAGCGGGCGGGCGTGGCCGCTCGTCAATCGCGCCAAAACTTTGCCTTTGACAAATCCAGCGCGGCCAGCGGGAGCCGAACGCATGCGCGCTTCCGAGGCGCAGTCGCTGCCGCACAGGCGGGCGTCGAACTCCGTACCGCGAATACCAATCGTTGCAACTGCCGTGCGCAGCCGCATCGCGTTCGGATTGCGTTTACTCATAAACCCAGTGACGGCGCGCAATCCCCCTTTGAACAGGGTCATGAGGCCTTCTTCGTGATCTTCGGCCAAGTCGTACTTGGCGATTTGAAACGAGGAGTCGGGACGCAGTGTGATTTTGGTGCCATCGACCAGCTTGAGAAGCGCTACGCTGCGCGGGCCAGTGGTGACCACATCGCCCTCTTGCAAGCCCGACCCTGGGCCGAGCAGACGCGGGCTCGCACCGACCGTGTGCCCGCTGACAACCCCATGGGACAGCACCACGTCGCCAGCCTTGCCAGCCGCCGAGGCATCACTGCTGCCAAACGCAAGTAGCAGGGCGGCTATCGCCCCACCTGCGGAACGCCTCAATAACGGTAGGTGAGGTCTAAATGCCATTTCGAATTGCCCCGGTCCGATGCCTCGCCGTCCGCGCTTGCGAGCGGCAGTCCATAATCGATTGCCAGCGACAACTGCTTGCGCCACTGCCACCTAGTGCCGACACCGACACTCGAAATCGTATCGTTCTCGCGCTGCCCTATCACCGGATCTTCCAGCGCTTTGTGACCGACATCGACAAACCCAAGGAAACGTGCGCCGAATGCTTGCGGGACAGGTGGCGACCACAATTCGAAGTTAAGGATCACGCCTTTGTCAGCGGCAATAGTGCGTTCCTCAAATCCGCGCACGGAATTCACGCCCCCGATGCCGAGTTGTTCGCCGGGGATTAGAGCCCGATCGGTCAGCTGTGCGGTCATGCGACTGACGAAATTGAAGCCACGGGGCAAGCGCTGTGTGACCAATGCACCAAAATGTGCAACCGTAAAATCTGGGCGCGCAGGCTCCCGCACCAAGGTATACGCGCTAGCGCTGCTGTGCTGGCCCGACTCGATATTGCGCGCGACGTCGACATAAAAATCGAGACTGGTCGCGCTCCACAACAGGCCGCCATCGTAGCGCAGCGCGAGAGGCCGGCTGCGGACCTTGTTGCTCAAAGCCGGATTGCGGAACCCACCATTGGCTCCAAAAATGGCCGTATCAAAAAACCGATCTTGCAGACTCAGGCTGATCGAGTGCCTCAAACGGCCGCGACTGAGCAATTGGTGCTTATAGCTCAAACCGTAGAATGTGCCGGCACCCTGGATATCGAACGCGTTAGCGACACTGTCCACATCCACTTCCGAGTGCACGTAAAACGCCGAGAGCCAACCACTTAGTGCATAAACCGGCAATTGGTAAGACGTCATGTATTGCATGACGTTTTCTGCATTCTCAGGTGACGTCGTGACCGAGCCAGAGAGGATGTCGTCGTGCCGCGAAATGTTGTTGTACTGACCGCCCATGGTCAGTCGTGTGCGACCCGTGCCGGCGTTGTTACCTGCTGCTGTGTCGCCTCCCGTCCTCGGTCCTTCGCTCTCGCTACCTATGTTGTTTATTTGGGCGAACACCGACCACGGCTTCTCCTCCGTCACCTTAATCACCGCGTCCAAGGCGTCGGGTGTTTCTTCGCTCGCACGAAAATTCACTTGCAGGTGTTTGGAAGGATGCTCGTTCGCCACCGCCAGGGCGCGCGACACCTGGCGCGTATTGGGCACCGTGCCGGCTTGCAGGGGCGGCAGACTGCGCTGAACCGCTTCAGGCGCCACGTACTTCGTACCTTCCACGGAAACTTTGCCGATGGGCATTGCGACGACTTTGAGAACGATGGTGCCGGTGTCGAGCTCCTGTGGCGGCAGAATCGCGCGGTAGAAGCGAAACCCGGCATTGGCCAAAGCAGAATTGAGAGCGTCTTGCGCTGCGTACAAGGGTTCGATGCCATCGAATTCCCCGACAAAGGGAGTCAGTGCCTCGCTTGCCGCAGCCCCGAGGGGATTGTCGCCTTCTACCTGATAGGCTTTGACGACAAATTTCATTGGTGGAGCGTCTTCCGCAAACGCGGCCTCGCCCCCACTCACCGCAACGGCGCACGCCAATAGGAATGCTTTTAGCATCCGTCCCCCAACAGCCCAGACCCCGAGCTTTTCGCGAACTAATTTAAAGCGTTTATTCAACGATGTACATCACTAAGGTCAAGCGGCTAGTCAGTTTCGTATGCCGCGCCGATGCAAAATTGCGCGAGCGTCGCTCAAGCATCGCTTGTCTCGCGTCGACACGAGCTACACCTTCACGTGTCTGAATTTTCGTGCAGCACCCCAGCCGCCCGCAGCGCTGCGACG
>JANOXY010000520.1:0-4779 GCA_031418675.1 Pseudomonadota bacterium | reverse complement strand
TGCGCATCGTGAAAGAAATGGCCGATGTCGCGCCCGTGACCATCGTCAATTCAATCAACCCCTATCGTCTGCAGGGTCAGAAAACGGCCGCTTTTGAGATTGTCGACGCACTCGGCCGTGCGCCGGATTACCACTGCATCCCGGTGGGCAATGCCGGCAATATCAGCGCCTATTGGACAGGCTTTTCGGAATACGCCGGCGTCAAACCGGCGACCGCCGCCTGCGCTTGGTGCGATGACACCTGTAAATTCGAACGTCCGGCGGTGACCAACAGCCGTCCGGTGATGCTGGGTTACCAGGCGGCGGGCTCGGCGCCCTTTGTTGCCGGTCACGCCATCGAATTGCCCGAGACCGTGGCCACCGCCATCCGCATTGGCAATCCGCAGTCCTGGGATCTGGCCTGGGCCGCCGCGCGCGAGTCGGGCGGCGAATTCAAGAGCATGACCGACGAAGAAATCCTCAAGGTGCAGCGCGAGCTCGCCGAGCAGGAAGGCATTTTCTGCGAGCCGGCGTCGGCCATCGCCCTTGGCGGCGCGTTGCGTGATATCGCGTCGGGGCGCATCAAGGAAGGCAGCCTTGTGACCTGTACCTTGACCGGTCACGGTCTGAAGGATCCGGACACCGCCATCAAACAAAGTGCCGGTGGGGTGATCGAGATCCCGGCTGAGAGCGACGCCGTCAAACGCGCCATCCTCGATCATCTTTAGGCGCCCGTGACCGCGTTGGCGTGCCGCCCACCGGTCATAAGTAGGGTGCACATCGCGACACGGCCACGATGACTGCGCGTCTGGATATCATCGCGCCCCACCTGCTCACCCACCTGTTGCAGGCTGAGTCTGCTCCGCCGATCGCGCGCCTGCTGGCACGCGCCGATGTGACACCGTCGGTATTTACCGACGTCGATACAGTCCTGATGCAATGGTTCGGTATTGAGGACTGGGCGGGCGTCGCAGCGCTGACGGCAGCCCTGGATTTTGATGGCGGCGCGGATACCGTGCAGTGGTTGCGTGCCGATCCGGTGCATCTGCGCGCCGATGCCACGCGTGTGGTGTTATTCGACGCTGACGCCGTTGGGCTGGCTGAGGACGAAAGCGACGCGTTGCTGGCCCACCTCAATGCCGGTCTGGCCGACGACGAACTGCGCTTTGAACGCGGTCGCGCGCCGACACGCTGGTATGTGCGCGTGGCTGCGCCGCAATCCTTGGCTTTGCCCTCACCACGGGCGCTGCGTGGTTGCACCGTGGAAAACAACCTCGATGCCCTGCGTCGCAGCGGCGCCTGGCGACGCCTCATGACTGAAGCACAGATGCTCTTGTATGAGGCACCCAGCAATCTGGCGCGGGCAGCGAGTGGCCGCGCAGCGATCAACAGCGTGTGGTTCTGGGGCGGCGGGATGCCATCCAGTCCACGCGCCAGGCCCGGTGATTCAGCACTGGGTGACGATGCCTTGTTAGCCGCCTGTGCACAGCACGCGGGGATAAGCTATCGTCGCGAGCCGGCTGCGCTCGAGCTGCATCTGCAGACCCACGCTGGCGACGTGCTGCTGCTTGATCACCTCGACGCCGAGTCGGTCGATCTGATGCGTTTCGAGCGTGACATACTGCTGCCCGGACTGCGGGCGTTACGGCGCGGGCGATTGAAGCAAATGGTGATCCACGGCCACGGGCTCGAACTTGCGTTCACGCCAACGGCGTGTTGGCGGTTGTGGCGGCGTGGCCAGCAGTTGCTGGTGACAGCCCGCGCGCGGTTGGATGCCGATGCCGAGATCTGAATCACGCGCTGCGCGACGCGCTGGTCCAAGTTGTTCGAAAGATGTCCGCATTTGGAAAACCCGATGACCCACACCGCGATGCCAGAAACCTATGTGCCCCTCAGCGCGACCGAACTCGATGTGCTTGACGAGTTCCTGGCGAAACCCATGCTCGAAGAAACGTCGATGGATGTTGCCGTGCTGGATGGTTATCTGACCGCTCTGTTGCTGTCCCCGCAACTGGTCACGCCGGCGGTGTGGATGGCACGCATCTGGGACATGGAAAACGGCCGCAAACAAGCGCAATACGCCAATGCCGAAGAACACGCGCGCATCGATGATTTCATCCAGCGCCACTACTTCACCCTGGCCGCCGAGATCGCCAAAGAAACACCGGCCCTGGTGCCGGTGTTTCTGCGTGGTGCGCAGTGGGGTGTGTCGGAATGGTGCGCTGGCTTTCTGCTCGGCACGTCCTTCGACCGCGATACCTGGGCCGCGCTGATGGAAGAACAACCGGAGTGGTTCACCGCGTTGAACGTGCTCGGCATGGGCGACGACGACGATATCGAAGAAGAGTTTGAGGATGTCGATATGGCCTTCGATGCGGTGATGGTGGCCGTACAGGCCATTGACATGCATTTCCGCGACGAGCGGGCACAAGGCCCCGACCCGCGTGAAGTGGATTTTTCTGCCGCGGCGCCGATGCCAGCAGCCGCGTCCCAAACCCCACGCAACGCTTTGTGCCCCTGCGGCAGCGGCAAAAAATTCAAGAAGTGTTGTGGCCACGATGCGCGGGTCACCAATTGACTTGCAACGCGCGCCGGTGAGTGCGATTGCGCCGCCTCGCATCGTGCGGCGCACAGTGCCGGGTGATGCATTTCTGCCGGCGGAATTGCATGCCGTCACCCGCCGTGTGCTGGCGGCCCGCGGCATTACGGCACCCGCTTTACTCGATACCTCGCTGAAGGGTTTGTTGCCGGCCAGTGAATTGGGTGGCAGCGCTGCCGCCGTCGCCTTGATCGCGAGTGTGATGGGTGAGGGTGGGCACATTCTGGTGGTCGGCGATTTTGACGCCGATGGTGCAACCAGTACCGCGCTGGCGCTGCGTGCACTGCGCGCCATGGGCGCACCTGACGTCGGTTACCTGGTGCCCAATCGCTTCGAATTTGGTTATGGCCTGACGCCGGAAATCGTCGATCTCGCCGCGCTGCGCAAACCGAGTTTGATCATCACGGTCGACAATGGCATTTCGAGTATCGATGGCGTGGCGCGCGCGCGCGAGTACGGTATGCGCGTGCTGATTACCGACCATCACTTGCCCGCTGCAAGCCGTCCCCTGGCCGACGCCATCGTCAATCCGAATCTGCCTGACGACCTTTTCCCGAGTAAGTGCCTGGCCGGGGTGGGCGTGATCTTCTATGTGATGACGGCGCTGCGCACCCATCTGCGCGAGCAGGGCTGGTTCAGCGCACGGGGCATTGCCGAACCCAATCTCGCCAGTTTGCTCGACCTGGTTGCGCTGGGCACGGTGGCCGACGTGGTGCCGCTTGATCAGAACAACCGCCGGCTGGTGGCCCAGGGTCTGGCACGTATCCGCGCCGGGCAATGTCAGCCAGGGATCAGCGCTTTGATCGCCGTCGGCGGACGCAATCGCGCACGCCTGACCGCCAGCGATCTGGGTTTCGCGGTGGGTCCACGGCTGAATGCCGCCGGGCGATTGGCCGACATGTCACTCGGTATCGAATGTCTCTTGAGCGACGACACAAATCGCTGCGCGGCCATCGCTGATCAATTGGACGCGCTCAATCGCGAGCGGCGTGAACTCGAAGACGTGATGCGCGAAAACGCTTTTGACAGCATCGAAGCAGCGCTCAAGCACCAAGTTGTGCGTGAATTACCGGCGGCATTCTGCCTCTTTGATGAAGACTGGCATCAAGGTGTGATCGGCATCGTCGCAGCGCGTGTCAAAGATCGCTTTCATCGCCCCACCATCGCTTTTGCACCGGCCGATGAGGGCACCATCAAGGGCTCGGCGCGATCCATTCCCGGGCTGCATATTCGCGATGCACTCGACGCGGTGGCAGCCAAACATCCGGCCTTGCTCTCGCGTTTTGGCGGCCATGCGATGGCCGCCGGCCTGGTGCTGGCACGCGCGGATCTGCCGGCTTTTCGTGAGGTTTTTGCCGTGCAGGTGGCGGCTTTACTTGACGCTGAAACGCGCGAGCGGCGTATCGACACCGACGGCGAATTAGCCGCAGGTGAATTTTCGCTGGCCCTCGCCCGCGAACTCGCCAGCGTTGCGCCGTGGGGTCAGGGTTTTCCCGAACCGCGCTTCGAAGGTCAGTTCCGCATCGAAGACCGTCGTGTGGTGGGCGGCAAACATGCACGCCTGGTATTGGCACCGCAGGATGGACGTGGCACCGTTGCCGCAATCGCGTTTGGCGCCGCGGCTGAGCCCTGGTTCGCCAAGGCACAAGCCATACACGCGGTCTACAAACTCGACGTCAACGACTACGGCGGTATTGAGACTGTGCAGCTGGTGGTGGACTACGCCATGGCGATGTGAGCGGCGTGCGGTTGGTCATAAGCCGGGCAGTCGTTACAATGGCGCCGCTTCTTAATCAACTCCTACAGGCCGTCATGGAACTCAATCCCACCTACAACGCCATCAAAGACATGCAGTCCCGCATCGAAGCGTTACGGGGGTATCTTTGACTACGCTGAAAAGGCCGAACGCCTGGTAGAGGTCGAGCGCGAACTCGCCGAACCCAAGATCTGGGACAAGCCCGAGCATGCGCAGGAGCTGGGCCGCGAACGTGTGGCGCTGGAGCGCGTCGTTCATACCCTGGATAAACTCTCGCAGCGTTTAACGGACGCCTCTGAGCTGCTCGATCTGGCGGCCGATGAAGACGATGTCGAAACGGCGACTTCTGTGCAGGCGGACATTGCCGGTGCCGAAGCACAGCTCGCCGATCTCGAATTCCGCCGCATGTTCGCCGGCGAAATGGATGCCAACAACGCCTACCTGG
>JANOXY010000519.1:0-18239 GCA_031418675.1 Pseudomonadota bacterium | reverse complement strand
GCTGAAGTCGACGGTAGCCCTGACCGGGGCCACCGGGTTCATCGGCCACGAATTGCAGGGTCAGATGCTCAATGCTGGCTACCGGGTGCATGCCCTGGTGCGGCCGCACTCCCATCGTCGCTCTCACCTCTTGGCGGGCATACACACAATCGACGTAGCGCTCAACGACGAGCCAGCGCTGGCAGCCGCTTTGAATGGCGTGGCAACGGTCGTCTACTGCGCCGGGACCGTCCGCGGCGCGGCGCCGGGTGACTTTGCCAGCGCAAATATCGACGGCTTACGTTACCTGTGTCTGGCTGCCGCTGCGCAAGCTGTGCCGCCCCATATCCTGCTGATTTCGTCGCTTGCTGCCAGCCGGCCACACTTATCTGATTACGCCAACAGCAAGTTCGAAGGCGAGACGGTACTACGCGCAATGGCGCCGCTGTCCTGGACTATTTTGCGTCCTCCTGCCGTTTATGGGCCGGGCGACCGCGAGATGTTGCCGCTTTTTCGCGCGATCCGGGCCGGGCTCGCGCTTATTTTGGGGCCGCCGGCGCAGCGTCTTTCCTTGCTTCATGTGGAAGACCTTGGGCGGGCGGTGGTCGCTTGCATTGATCAGCGCGGCGCTTGCGAAGGGAAGATTTTTGAGCTCGATGATGGGCAGGAGCGAGGCTACTCCTGGCAGGACATCATTGGCGCGACGCGCGGTGTGATGCCCGTGTGTGAATTGCACGTGTCTCGCGCCCTGTTGCGAGTTGTTGCGCATCTCAACCTGTCGTTGTCCGCGCTCCTCGGTCGCGCCCCGATGCTGACTCCCGGCAAGGTTCGCGAGCTTTCAGAGCCTAGCTGGCTCTGCGATAATTCGCGCCTGCACGCCGCCACGGGTTGGGTACCGCAGGTACCGCTGCGCGCTGGGGTGCGGCGTCTGTTCGGCGATATCTTGAGCTCATGACATCGGATATGCGAAGTGAGTATTGAACCGACCGTCGAAGACCGGCTGATAGCCTTGCTGCGTAAAACGCTGGGCACCGAGACGGCTCTGTCCCCTGCCACAAACCTGGTGGGCGACCTCGGACTGGAGTCCATTCAAGTCATCGAATACTTGTGCGAAGTTGAAGATCATTTTGACCTTGCCATCGACGAGGGCACGCTCGCTGACGTTCAGACCATTTCGGATCTCGCGATCGTCATCAGGAAACTCCAAAGGAGCTGAGCCCCATGGGGTTGCTTGATAAGTTTGAAGCCGCGCGGCGGACTCGCGACACCCTGACGGCATTGCCACTCAATCCCACCGATGTCGTCATCGATGAAGTGCTCAGCGCGAGTGAAGCAATGATTCATGGCCGTCGCACGATCATGGCCGGGACGAACAATTATCTAGGTCTGACATTCGACCCGGCAGCAATCGCGGCTGGCCAGCTGGCGTTGGCGGACAGCGGCACCGGCACGACAGGTTCGCGCATGGCCAATGGCACCTACCGCGATCATTTAGCGCTGGAAGCGGAACTAGCGGCATTTTTTGCAACGCCCTACGCCATGGTGTTTTCGACCGGCTACGCAGCCAACCTTGGCGCGCTTGCGGCTTTGTTGGCGCCCGGTGATGCCGTATTGCTTGATTCTGAGGCTCACGCCAGTCTTTTCGACGGCTGCCGCCTCAGTGGCGCAGACATCTTCCGCTTCAAACACAACGACGTCGACAGCCTTGCCAACCGCCTACGTCGTCTCGGCGAGCGCGCCAGTTCAGCTCTGATCGTCGCCGAAGGGCTCTACAGCATCCGCGGCGATTGCGCTCCTTTGGCCGAGTTTGCCCGGGTCAAACGTGAGTTCGGTGCGTGTTTGTTAGTCGACGAAGCCCACTCGCTTGGGCTCTACGGAGCCCATGGTCGCGGCCTCGCGGAGCAGCAAGGGGTGGAAGCCGACGTTGATTTCATTGTCGGCACCTTCAGCAAAAGCCTGGGTTCCATCGGCGGTTTCTGCGTCAGTCATCGCGCTGAACTCGCGCTGTTTCGTTACACCAGTCGCCCCTATATTTTTACCGCATCACCCTGTCCGTCGGTGATCGCGACTACTCGCGTTGCATTGCAGCAGTTGCGTACCCGCCCAGAATTACGCGAGCGCGTGTGGGCTAACGCTCACCATTTGTACGCCGCACTAGCTGCGCTCGGATTAGACCTGGGGCCCGATGTGAGTCCCGTGGTCGGTATTTCCTTCCAGGAACGTGAAACCGCATTCGCCTGTTGGCAGGGTCTTTTTAATGCTGGGGTATACACCAACCTGATTCTGCCACCTGCGGCACCGGACGGTGGCAGTTTGATCCGCTGCAGCGTGACGGCCGCCCATAGCCGCTCTCAAGTCGACGCCATCATCTCGGCTTTCACCGACGTGTGCCGGGATCTCAGGGTCGGCCGCCACGCGGCCTGAGTGAGCTACCGTTCAAGCGAGCGCGCGATGCACCGCTGCGCTCATGCCGATGAGGGTTGCGAGGGACATAACGACCGTCGCGATACCGGGCCCGGTCAGACCAAACTGAGGTGTCAGCACCTGAAAGGCAGCAATGAATATCAGCGAAGCCAGCACTTGCACACCGAGCATCGCCTTGGCACAGCCAAGCGCGTAGCCCGCCGGTCGTAACGGCGAGGCCGCCATTTCGAAGGTCGCTGCCGCAATCAACCAACTCAACAACTCGGCCGCCGGCACATAGCGTGCACCGACGGTCATGTCCAAAAGCGGTGCGCCCAACCACAGCGATGCAATAGCCAGCGCCAGCGCGGGTAAGCCCATCATGGCAGCCATACTGATGACGATTCCCTTGAATGCATCGTCGCGCCTGTGACGCAGACGGGCGAGATCCGGGTAGATCGCCTGGCGCACCAGTAGCGCAGGTTTGGCAACCACGTTGGCGAACTCGCGGGCGATGCGAAACATGGCCGCACCCTGGGGGCCAAGGAGGGCGCCCGCGTACAAGGTGCCGAGAGATTTCGGCACGAGATCGAGTGTCGCTTGCCAGTAGAGAACGTTAAGAAACCCCCAGATACCCGGATGACTTTGGCCCAGCTTGGTCAGTTCGAACGGCCCGCACAACTGTCGCCATGCCAGGCGTGCGAACACCACCCGGGCGCCGTACCAGGTGGTGGCTACGTACTGCACCAATTGGCCGGTTGCCCAAACGGCAGCAATGCTGCCAACGCTGGCGAAGCCTAGCTCGGTTACCAATAACACACCGCCGAGGCGCCATGCGCTGCTTAATACCTGCACACGACTCAATGCGTCGAAGCGGTCGAAGATGCGCAGTGAGCCGCTCGCTGTTGCAGTGCCTGAACCGAGCAGGACCAGGCCGTACCACATGGCTATGGAGCTTGTGTTGGCTGACCATCCCATAAGCGGCCCGGCCACGTAAGCGACACCGATGGCTATCAGTGCACCAGAGACCGCGCTCACGCAATCAAGCAGGAGCGAGCCACGCAGCAGTCGGGCCAGACCTTCGTGGTCCTGGTCGTCGGCCAAACCCACGCCATAGCGCACTACCGCCTCAAAGGGTTTGATGTTGACGAAGCCGCGTACCACCAGCACATAGGCGCTGATCAAGGCCACAACGCCGAAGTCTTCGGGGCCGAGAGCCCGCGCGCTCAGGAGGGTAGCAACGAAGCCCAGCACCCCGCCTACGGCTCGCCCACTTGCCAGCACGATGAAATTTTGCAGCACGCGCCGCAGCGCAGGTGTAGCCAGCCAGCCGCGCAACATCAGCGAAAGCCACCACGACGGTACAAACGCCACAGCACGCCCCAGCCGAACAGAAGCGGATGCCGGCGCTGCAGAATCGTTGGTTCCTCTACGACGCCGGAATGTCGAGCAACTTTCCAGACGACGTAGTCGAGCGGATCGTTAAATGTAAACGCCGCCTTTAACAGCCGCGCGATTGACAGGCACTTGCCGAGCAGTCGCCGTCGCCGCCACGCCTGACGCGCTTGGGCCGCGGCCACGGTCGTGGGCAGGTGTCGCCACTGCACGGGCGCAACCGGCTCGAGGCCAAGCTTGGCGCTAAGCGCTTCAAGATGGGCGTCTAGTGTGTCGCGATAGTCGTGATACAAACGCGCTGCAGCTTGCGGATCTTCAGCACGCAGCTCGGCACCATAGCTGAGGGTGAAAGCCTGTCGCCACAGTGCTTCAGCAGAGAATGTTTGCGGCATGAGCGCGACGCAACTGGCGAGCAACCGTTCTGCCGCCAGCGGGCAGAGGGCGTCAAGCTGTGCGCGCACAGCCTGATCGCGTGCCTGCAGTACGACACACGGTTGCGCGAAACGCGCCCAGAAATACGAGTGGAAATCCCGCTCGATGCTGCGCGCAAAATGTTCGAGCGTGATCGTGGCGTACTTCGCTGTCTGGCGCACGCCAGCGACTTCCACTGTGACGTGATAGACGTTTGGGGGCAGCACACGATTGGCGATGCCGGCCAGTGTCGGCATCGCTGCGTAGCTGTCGAGCAAAATATAAAAGTCGAGCACGGTGTCGCGTTTGCCGCGCAAATAGGAACCGTAAGCAACAATAGCCAGTAGCTGCGTGCCGAAACGAGCTTCGAATTGTGTGACGAACGCGCTGAGGACGGGATCGTTAGTTACGACAGAGGGCTCAGCCATACGCACCGCGTGTGCCCGCAAAGGTGCGGAAGGCTTGTGCGTGCACCGTCGCTGCGGTCGGGTCGGTCAGCCATGAGCGTAAAGGGCCATGGCGCATGCGTTCGGTAATTGCGTAGAGCAGACGCAGTGCCATCAAAGCGCTGCTTAAGGCGGTCCACCAGGCGACACCCAGCAGCGCCCAGTCGGCGTGTCCGCACAACAACGCCACGCTCAGAATGATGAGACACGGATTGCGCCGTGCCGTGATCAGACGGAAATAGGCGTCAAAGGGCCGCCAGGCGAACATGCTGCAGGTGCCAAGCGCATGAAACAGTGCCTCCAAGGCACGACCAGCAAGATAGCCGCCAACGATCAATAAGGTCGTGAGGTGCTGGGTGCCGGGGTCGAGCGCGTTACCCAGCCCGGTTCCCCACAGCACATACCAGAAGGGTGGATGGATGATGTCCATGCCGTGGTCCAACCAGTGGCCGACTTTGCTCGACTGCACGGTCACTCGCGCGAGCTTGCCGTCGACGGTATCGAGCAAGGTCATGATCCATCCGCATAACAAGCCGCTTGCGAATGCACCGTGGGCAAACATCCAGGCGGCGGCGATCACGAGCACCAGCCCGGTGAGCGTCACCATATTGGGCGAAATCCCGGCGTTGGCGCACCAACCAACCATCACCCGTGCGGGGCGCGGCCACAGCCATTTGGTGACCAGATCGGTGATGCCCTTGTAGGAGTTGCCGTACAGGATGCTTTCAAGGGCAACGCGCCGATCAGCGTGCAGCGGCTCGAGTAAGGGTGGCTCGATGCGACGCAGATGATCGTCGTATTGTTCAAGTTCGTCGGGCCTTACGAGACGTGCGTCACTCGGCCGTGGCGCGGATGGCGAGGTCAGAGCAGCAGCAAAATCCACCGCTCTCGCCCCGGAGCAGACTGCCGCCGCGAGACCGCCGTCCTGCGGGCATGCCAGCAAGCTGTTTTCCTGCTTGGCGAGTGCGCTGATAGTACGCTGTTCAAACAAGTAGGTTGCTTGAACCAGCACCACGCGTGTCGCGCCTGTTAAATCCTCGGGCACAGTGGTGATGTCAGAGAACCCGGCCGCGCGCAGTTGTCGTTCGAGCCGCTCGCGCGAACTCAAGCCCCACAGGCGCAGCGGATGGTCTCCGAGTATGCAGGCAATGCTGGCCATGGGCTATACTGCTCGCTCGACTTATGTTTAATAAATCATTGAATTATAGAAACTTCAGAGATCCACGGTAAAGGGACGTGACCGTCCGTTTTCTGCATCTCACCGATCCGCACTTGAGCTCGCTGGCCAGCGTGTCACCGTGGGCCCTGCGCGGTAAGCGTGTGCTTGGCTTCCTCTCGTGGTGGAGTAAGCGCCGTCATCATCTAAACGCTGCCACCCTCGCCCGAGTTACCCACGCAGCCGGTTTAGAGGGCGCCGAGATGGCCTTGGTGACCGGCGACCTCGTCCATATCGGTCTGCCACAAGAACTACAGCAGGCGCGGATGTGGCTAGACACACTTGCCGCTACACAGCCGGTGGTATTGGTGCCCGGCAATCATGATTGTTATCGCACCGATGCCACGCGAGGCATAGAACAGCAGTGGCCGCGCTACTTACATGGCGATGCCGGTACGGCAAGCTTTCCGCGGCTCATTACCTGTGATGACGTTTCCGTCATCGCGCTGTCCTCGGCCCATTCCATGCCCTGGTGGTCGGCAGGTGGACGTCTCGGGGCCGAGCAACTTGCGGCTTTGGCCCGCCTGCTGGCGCAAAGTGCCGGCAGTTTTCGCTGTGTGATGCTTCACCATGCGCCACTGGTCGAGCAGGCCCCCGCGCGCAAAGCACTGGCCGACGCGTCGGAACTGACGGCCTTGTTACGCCGCGCGAAGGTCGAACTGGTACTCCATGGCCATCTCCATCACAACGCCATGCATGTCTTGGACAAACGCACGCGGATCGTGGTCACTGCGCCCGCTTCCAGTGCCGTTGCGAGCAACCCTGCCTCCTATAGAGTGTTTGAGATCACACGTAGCGGCGATTTTTGGCAAGTGGTGTGCACCTTGAAATGCGCGCAGCCCGATGGTGCCATAGCGGTGCACACCAGCGAATCGTGGTCGATCCCGACTGCCCTCGTGTGAAAACTCAAGCGCTGCGCCTGATGCCGATCACTGCCAGCAGCAACAGCACTGCCGAGGGCGCTAGCGCGGTGGGCGCGGGTGGCAGGTCGAGCAAGGTCGAAAGATGGCTGGTGATCTGGTCGAACAGGTAAAAGCCAATGCCGGCGGCGCCACCGAGCAATACGCGAAAGTTCGCAGTGCGGCTGTGCATGCTCGCCATCACGAACGGCAGCCCAAGCAGGGTCATGGCGAACAAAGCCGTCGGTAGCGACAGCTGTTGCCACAGCATCGCCTGATACTGTCGTGTATCAACACCCGAGCCTTCCATCTCGTGTATGTAGGCATAAAGATCGAATACCGACAGGGCATGCGCGGGCGCGATCAAGGTTGCCATTTGTTCGGGCGTTAAAAAACTTTCCCAGTCCAGGGTCGCAATGCGCCGGTGATCGACGGAGTCTTCGCCCAATATGCGTTCTTCGACGTCACGCAGCCGCCACTTCCCATCATTGATGATGTCAGCCCTATTGGCTTGCAGCAGGCGTTGCAAGCGGCCCCGCACCCCCAACTCGTAGATTTCGATATCCCGTGGAATGCGTCCAAAATCAACGCCGCCCACGCGGATGAAGCGGTTTTCGTGGCGGCTCCAGAACTCGGTCCCACCCAAGGCTGTCTGCGGCAGGGTTTTTGAACGGTACTCCTGCGCCTGACGCTCGACCAAGGGGATCACCGTGGTGCGGGCGACCATGGTGCCTACCATCACGATGGCGCACAGGATCAACAGACCACGTGCAATGCGCCACGGCGACATGCCGGCGGCACGGAGAGCCAGCAGCTCACCGTGGTTTGCGAGTGCGCCAAGCCCCAATACTGAACCGAGCAAGGCTGTCACGGGTAGCAGATCGATAATGCGAGTAGGAAGTGTGAGAATGACAACGGCAATCGCATCAACGGTCGTGAAGC
Source organism: Pseudomonadota bacterium (assembly GCA_031418675.1). GTDB lineage: Bacteria > Pseudomonadota > Gammaproteobacteria > JADJYF01. Next base: position 10,548 of record JANOXY010000519.1, on the reverse strand, counting down.
GGCCGACGCCCACATCGCCGAGTTCATCGGTCAAGGCCAGAAAGCTGAACAACACCAGCAGCAGTGTCAGCACCGCGAGGCCGGATTTCAGAAAGTTAAAGGCGATGTAGCGATCGACCAAAGTCATGCCAGGCAGTGTAAGTGATGTGGTCACCTAAGCGCAGGTAGTCGACGGGCGATGACGGTCGGAGAAGGACTCACCCGGTGCGCGAAAACGGGGTCGTGTGCCAGATGACCAGCAGGCTTGCCGTCAGCAGTGTCGGCACCCACCAGATGCTCGGTAGCCACTGTTGCTCAACCCAGGTCCGGCCGACGCCGAGCAGGTTGTAATAGAGGGCATAAATACCAATTGCGACCGGCAGACGCGCGAAACGGCTCTGACGCGGGCGCGTTTCGGCCAGCGCCAGCGCAGTCAGGGCCAGCAGCAAGGTCGACAAAGGGGTCGACAAGCGCCACTGTAATTCGGCGCGGTCTTGCGCATCGTCAGACAGCAGCAAAGCGGTGGTCGGTTCGGACTTCGTACGGTACTCGCGTTCCAGCACCCGCGCCGCTTTTATCGATAAAGTCAAAGTGGCGAAATTGCCGTAGAAGTCCGAACTGCCAGCGATGTTCTTGTAGATACTGGCGTCGGAGAGGGTCAGACGATGGCGCTCAGGGGTAGCAAACGGATTGAGCGCACCGCTTGGGGCTGACATTACAACCACGCTATCACCGCGACGTTCGCGAATGAATACGCCACTCAACGAGCGGCCGTCGGTGCTGATATGTTCGACATAAATCGCTCGATGATTGTCATCATATAGATAGAAGCGACGGGCTTTGACACGATCCAGTTCCGACGACGCGTCGGCTTGTGCCTTGAGTTCGAACATCGCAGAGTAGGCCCATGGTCGCGCCGTGCAGGAGAATGCGCCAATCGCCGTGGCGAGTAACAAGCTGCACATAACCAGCGGGCGTTGCAGGCGGCGACGACCGTAACCGCAGGCCTGCATAGCAGTAAGTTCGGCGTGACTGTTTAAGCGACTGAAGCCGACGATCAGGCCGAAATACAGCGCAAGCGGCAGTAATACTTCGAGCGCGATAATGGATTTGTAGAATGTCAGCAGGGCGACTTCGTCGGCGCGCAGCAAACCACCGGCCGCATCTGTCAGGAAACGTGTGAGACTGTAGGCCAGAAATACAACGGTTAACGCAGCAGCAACCGCCGCGAAGCTAGCGCCAATTTCCCGCAGCAGGTAGCGATCGAGTGTCACGATGGTCAGTTTAAAGCTTATCGGCGCAAACAGGTTCGGTAGCAGCCGCTATGATGGGCAGCGCCGGCAAGGGCTGCAACGGCTCGCGGCCATTGTTACTGCGCTGCTGAGTCAGTTTGCCCACGCTGCCGAAATCGAGCCGCTGTCGAAAGTACAGGACACTGTGATTGCTCGCGCTCAGGAAGCCTGGGAGTCGGACAATGGCGACACCATATTCATCCGTGGCGATCTGCAATTGCGCGGCTCGCGCTGGCATATCTATGCCGATACGGCACGCGTCGAAGGAAAGCTCGGCGATCCAGCACGCGTGGTGGTGGACGGTAGTCCGGCCCGCATCGTGGTCAGGCACGACGCCACCGGGCAACCCTTGGAAGGTCGCAGCCGTCATCTCGAATTCAACCCGCGAACTAAGTTCATGCGCCTCGATGGCGCTGCCACCGTTGTCAGAGGTCAGGATTCGATAAGCAGCGAGAGCATTCGCTATTCGCTCGAACGCAATACCTTCGAGGCCGGTTCCCACGGGCGGGTGAAGGTCATTACCGGGCCTCGTTCGGAACGTAAGTGAAGCGTTGGCCTCAGGGTGCGCGTGCCGGCCAGAAACTACTCAAGACCGCGAGGATGGTGGCGTTGGTGTCGGCGTCGGTCGTGTTGATCTGATCGAGTCGCGGCGGTCCGGGCCAAGCCACGTCAGTGAATTGCCGCTGCGCACATTCGCGTGCTGCCGCGTAACGCGGCAGCACATGAAAATGCACATCCGGGTCGATCATCATCAGCATCAGATAGTTGATTTTGTCGTGCGCAAACGCTGCGCCCAGCGCCTGTTCGGCGTCCCGCGCCACCGCCACCAGTTCAGCGCCGGCAGCCGCAGACAGCGCACCAAAACTCGTCACTGCTTCTTTGCACACCAGCACCAGTGCGCCGAGCGTTACTTGCTGCGGACGCAGAAGCACTACCCAGTGCCCGTAGTCGGCCACCACGGACGCCGGGTAGCCGAATTTTTCCATGGTCGGGTTCATCGGGCGCGCTATCAGCCGGCGCTGCCGGTGGTCGCGATAGCGGCAGGGTACCAGCTGGCAATCACCTGTGCGGCGCGCTCGAGATCAGCACTATCGTCGACTTCACACCACGACAGGCCATCGATCGGGCAGGTCGCAACGAAGCCACGGTCTGCCAACTGATCGACCGCCGCCAGATACCACTGTTTGAGCCCTGTGCCGTGTCGCATCATGTAATCGAGTTGCAAGGCAAACTGTGCTGGGCCTTCGCCACGGAAGGCCATCATGCCAATCGATTCACCGTTGACTATATGACGGTCGAGTTGTTTGCCAACTCGCTGCAAGCGACCGTCGGCGACGATGACCTTCATATCGTCGTCGTCATAGCTGGGCTTGCTGTCGGTGACCAGCGTCACCGCCGCACCGCTATCGGTGTCGAGCAAGCGGCGCAGGATGGCTGCTTCGAACAAGGTGTCACCATTGACGATGAGAAAATCGCGTTGCATTTCGCCACGTGCGACCCAACAAGTACCGAGGTTGTCGCACTGCGCAAAGAACGGGTTGTAGAGCGTGCGCGTTGGCACATCGGCCTGACGGGCAACGATGTCGTCGATGACATCAGCAGCGAAGCCTGTAACCACCACCACTTCATCGATCGCACATTGCGCCATCTCATGGAGTTGCCACTCCAGCAGCGAGCGACCACAGACCGGCAAGGCCGACTTTGGTTTGTCGGCGGTCAGCGGCAACAGTCGGCGGCCTTGGCCCGCACTCAGGATGATGGCTTTCATTTGCTTGTTTCCGCCCGTTTCTCAAGCCTCGCCGAGGCGGCGCGACTCTAGCACGATTGCGGGACTGGTTCGACCCGATCCAGCGTTCACGGAAGCTTGCGCCGAGCAGCCACGCGGCGGTTCCAGTCAGCCAAGTTGCGCAGCGGATCCTTGACGTAATGCGTGGTCTGCATAAGACGCAGCACAAAGCGGTTGAACCACGTCCCAAGCCGATCCATAGGGCGGTCGATATCGAGAAACAGCACCGCACGGAATTCGTCCGTGTCGTTAAGTACTTCGTGTTCGTAAGTGTCGTCGAACAACATTACCTCACCTTCGCGCCAATTAAGAATTTCCTGATCGACGCGGATCCAGCAACGCCGATAGTCCGCCGGCACACGCAGCCCCAGATGGCAGCGCACCATGGCGCGGGTGGGGCCACGATGGGCTGGAATGTGATAGCCGGGTGCGAGGATCGAGAACCAGGCATTGAGCAAGCCTGGTAGCGTGGCGAGCAAGGCGGCCGTGTCCGGACATGCACGGCAGTTATCTGCGACGGGTTGACCGAAGATATAGAGGCCGTAGGTCTTCCAGCTAGTGCCAGTCGAAATGCGCGCCTGATCGGGTGAGATCTGATGGAAGGTGGGAATGTCCTCGGGATGTTGCCACACGGCATCAAACTCGCTACGGATCTGAGCGGTGCCCGCGACCAAGCGTGGCAACCAATCGAAGGTCTCGTTTGGTAGCACCGGGGTCGATGGGATCAGCGAATGTCGACCTTGAAACTCTGTGATGGCACGTAAAAACGCCTTACCCAAGCGATGGACCAGGGCGCGTTGCCACCGCCTGCGACGGGCTGCCATCACCAGGCCATCATCCATTGTGCAGGACCTCTTCGGCGAGCAGCAGATCTGCGTCGGAATCCACGTCAACTGCGGCGCGCGCGCTTTCTACTGCAACATAGCTGATACGACAACCGGCGCGCGCGGACAACGTTGCCAGCGCTGCGGACAGACTCAGTTGGCGTGTCAGATAACGCCATAACAGCCCCAAGCCGAGTCGGCTTGCCATACGCCAAGGTCGTTTGCGATCGGCTTCCAGTGCCTTCCACAGTTCCAATGCATGCCGCCCGGCATGGGTGCGCAATGCAAACAGATTGGCTCCGCACCACGCCCCATCGCTGAAACGCAATACGGTGCGTTTGGAGCGCGGGAAGCGACTACGAACGAGAGCATGGGGCACTAGACCGACAACGAAATCGGCACCACTGTTTGCCGCAGCTGTGCAGAAGCGGTCCAGTGTGCCGGCTTCCAGCAGCGCATGGTCACCTGCCGTTAGCAGCACCGGATAGTGACTAAGTGCCGCGCTTGCACGCAGTGCGCTGGCTGACGGGCCAGCCATCGGTTCCAGCCAGCGGAAATCACCCAGCGCCAGCAGTTCGCGCAGTACGTCGTTGTTGTGCACGATATCGGCGGACGGACCAACCAGCAGGCCACCATCGATACAGTGACTAGCACGCAAAGTTGCGATGACACGAGCAATGCAAGCTTTGCCGGCGACCTCTACCAGGACGCTGGCCGCTAGACCATGAGCCCGAGCGAGCGCATTGCCACCGGCGCGTTCCCCGGCTAGCACGATGGCCGGCCACGGCAGGCTCGGATCTTTGGCGCCGGCGCGGGGCGTCCAGCTCTGCACCTCGGCGCGTGTCGCGTCGCTCACCCGAGGGTTTTCTCGTAGAGCCGATAACGTTTGGATTGCCGCCCACCGAGGATGTCGATGATGTTCTTCATCGCTTCGTTGGATTCCAGGATCCACGACATCTCAACTTCCTTGATGCCTTTGCGGATGCCGGGTTCGCGCAAGGCCTCCACCACCGATAGCGCCAGTCCTGGCCCGAAGCGCGTGTGGTGAAACCTGCTGCGCACACCCATCAAAGGAATGCGCGCTGTGCTTGGGTAGCCAAATTTGAGCCGCTTGATGAGTTTCGCCCAGCCAAAAGGCAACAGCGCTCCGTTCAGATCAGCGATAGCTTCATTCACATTGGGCAAGAGTACGATAAAGGCCACCGCCTCACCGTCCATTTCCGCGATTTGGATGAAATCCGGCGGGATCAGCATCAGCATTTCGTGGCCGATGGTGCGAAACTCGTCGTGGGTAAACGGCACGAAGCCCCAGTTCTCCGCCCAGGCGTCGTTGAAGATGTCACATACGAGGTCGAGATCGGCATCCTTGCGCTTGGGGTCCAACGGGCGAATGTTGACGCGACGGCGCAAACGTTCGAACAGCGCGGCCATCACCGGCGGTGGGCGGAAATGCGCGCTGATCAGATAGGCGAACAAATCGACCGCTTTGGCATACCCGCAACGCTCGACCTGGGTAGCGTAATAGGGTCGAGCATGACCCATCATGAAATAGGGCGAAGTGTCGAAACCCTCGACCAGCAGTCCAACTTCCTGGTTGATATTGAGACTGAATGGGCCGCGGGCACGCTGCATGCCACGACTACGCAACCATTCTTCGGCATGACTAAACAGCGCGTCGAACACAACATCATCATCCAGTGCGTCGAGGAATCCGAAGAACCCGGTTTGATCGGCATAGCGTTCCTGATGAAGGCGGTCAATCTGGGCCGAAATACGGCCCACGGCACGCCCATCGCGATAGGCAACGAAGCCTTGCCATTGCAGATGTTTGAAGACCGGCTGCTTGGCAGCCAGGGCATCCTTACGCTCCATCTTGAGCGGTGGCACCCACTGCGCATCATCTGCGAACACCGTCCAAGGCAGGTTCACAAAATCGTTCAAGGTCTGCTTATCGGTGACGGTTGTGATGGTCAGGCTGCCGGAGCCGGATAAAGCCATGGTGATTCCTGCCGCGCAGCGATTCGAGACCGGCGGCATGTTAGCCAATGCGGTGCGCCGAGGAAACCGCGCTCGTTGTCCCTGTCTCCGGCGCGGCGGGTCGGTCTATACTCGCACCAACATCTACCCGGGGAGTCGAAAATGAAGCCACAAGTTGCGCAAGAATACGTCCAGATCCAGAACCTTGAGTGGCAACCCTTCCCAGAGGCATTCTCCGAAGGCGGGATCCGCTGGAAGCTGCTGCACGTGTCTCCGGAAGTGGGTGCCTGGACCGCAATTTTCGATTGCCCGACGGGCTCATCATTTGCAAGCCATGTGCACATCGGCCCCGGCGAATACCTGCTGACCAAAGGCAAGATGGAAGTGCGCGGTGGTAATGACGAGGGCGGCGCCACGGCGCTGGCATTGGGTTACGGCTACGAGTCCTGCAATGCCCGTCACGATAAGACCTATTTTCCGGAGGCCAGTGAGTTTTATATGACTTTTCTGGGCCCACTGCAGTTCATTCATCCCGATGGCAGCCCACGCGCAGTTGTCGGCTGGCAACAGGCCCAGGCACTGTGGGCCACCCAGACCGGCCAAACCTGAGGCCTAAGCTTTGGCACAATCACCCGCGAGCGCGGGTGATTGTCCGCCACAGCAGCGCGACGACCTCGGGTCGGCTCACACGTACCGAGTTTTGTACAAACAAGATGATGTCAGGCAACGCGTGATGCGTGGCCAATTAAGAGCAGAGTTCTAGGGCGAATCCGACGGGTGTGAGAAGATACCCGTCGTTGGTGCCGAGGAGAGGACTTGAACCTCCACGGGGTTTCCCCCACTGATACCTGAAACCAGCGCGTCTACCAATTCCGCCACCTCGGCAAGGAGGTGCGCAATCTACCTAACCCACCTGAGCGAGTCAATGCGTCGTCCTGCACGTCCCCCGATAAAAAACAAAACTTCCCATGTCGAGCGCGAGCGTCGACAAGAGCATCAGCACGTTGAGGATCTGCCTTCGCGTGTAGCGATCATGGCCGCGCTCGAGCAGTTGGCTTCGCCGCGTCGCCTTGGTGAACTCGCCGAACACTTAGCGGTGCGCGGTGACGCCGAACGCAACGCATTGGCGCGCCGCCTGATGGCCATGACTCGCGATGGTCAGTTGATTCAGACACGAGCCGAGTGTTTTGGGCTCGCCAGCCGCATGGATCTGATCGCGGGACGCGTGCTTTCACACCGCGACGGTTTTGCTTTTGTCCGCCCCGATCGTGGTGGTGATGACATTTATCTGGCCGAACGCGAGGCACGTCGCACCCTGCACGGTGACAAGGTCTTGGTACGCATCGCGGGAGCTGATCAGCGCGGTCGGCCTTACGGCAACCTCGTTGAGGTGTTGGAGCGGGCCAACACCGTCATTGTTGGTCGCTATTTCCACGATCGTGGTATCGGTGTGGTCGTGCCGGACAATAAGCACATCAATCAGGACGTGCTGATCCCCGAAGGCGCGTCGGCGGGTGCTCAAGACGGTCAGATTGTGGTGGCGACTATCGAACGCCAGCCGGATCAGCGCAGCCAGCCAATTGGGCGGGTGAGCGAAGTGCTGGGCGAACATATGGCGCCAGGCATGGAAATCGAAATCGCCATCCGCAGTTATGGCCTGCCTGCCGAATGGCCGGATGCCGCGCTGGCCGAAGCCGCCGCCATCCCTGCACAAGTGCAGGAGGCTGATCATGCCGGGCGGCGGGATCTGCGTGATCTGCCCCTGGTGACTATCGATGGTGCCGATGCGCGTGACTTCGATGACGCCGTGTTTGCGCGCCGCACGCCCAAGGGTTTTGTTTTATACGTCGCCATTGCTGACGTCTCACACTATGTGCAACCGGGATCGGCCTTGGATCTCGAAGCGCTGCGCCGTGGCACATCGGTGTACTTCCCGGACCGCGTGATTCCGATGTTGCCGGAAAAATTGTCGAACGGCATCTGCTCGCTCAATCCTGGCGTTGAGCGTCTGGCCATGGTCTGCGAAATGGCCCTGGAAGACGACGGCGAAGTGCGCCGTGCGCAGTTTTATCCCGCCGTGTTTTGTTCCCATGCGCGCCTCATCTACGAAAACGTCGAGGATTGGTATCGCGGCGATCGGCAGCAGCCGCTGGCTGACGATCAACAAGTGGCCAACAGCGTGGTGTGTCTGTATGAACTCTACGAAGTATTGCGCACGCGGCGCGAAGCGCGCGGTGCACTCGATATCGATACCGTCGAGCCGCGCTTTATCTATGGTGCCAACGGCAAGATCGAAAGTGTCGAGTCGCGTTCCCGGGTTGATGCCCACCGCCTGATCGAGGAGTGCATGATTGCGGCCAATGTCGCGGCGGCCAAGTTTCTGCAAAAGCGTAAACAGCCGGGCATGTATCGCGTGCATGAACCACCGGCGGGCGAAAAGATTGAAGCGCTCGGTCAGTTCCTGCGCGAATTGGGTATGCCTTTCACGCTCGCCAGCGAGCCGGAACCGGGGGATTTTGCTGCCATTCTTGCCGCGGCGCGGACGCGCGTCGATAAACGGCTGATCGATACCGTGGTGCTGCGCAGCCTCAAGCTGGCAGTCTACAGCGAAGAAAATAACGGTCATTTTGGCCTGGCGCTGAGCGCTTATGCCCATTTCACTTCGCCCATTCGCCGCTATCCCGATCTGACGGTGCATCGTGCCATCAAAGCCGCGTTGCTTGGCGAGCCGGTCGAAGAAGACGGCAATCTACGCATGGCCGAACTGGCGAGTCAGTGTTCAATGACTGAACGTCGTGCCGACGAGGCCACACGCGACGCAGTATCCTGGCTGAAATGCGAGTTCATGCAAGATAAAGTCGGTGAGCGCTTTGACGGCATTGTGTCGGGTGTCGCCGAGTTTGGTGTGTTTGTTGAACTCGAGCAGATTTTTGTCGAGGGCCTGGTCCACGTCACCGAACTACCGGGTGATTATTACCAATACGATCCTGCGCGCCACGCCTTGCGCGGCCGCGCCAGTGGCCGCGAGTTCAGTATCGGCCAGGCCGTGGAAGTGCTCGTGACGCGGGTCAATCTCGACGAACGCAAGATCGATTTCAAACTGCTCGACGGCGGACGTGGCGAGCCACGGCGGGCTAAGCGCAAGCGTCGCTGATGGCAGCGCGTGCTCTGATCGTCGGTGGCCTGCATGCGGCGCGCATGGCTTTTGACCGACGCGGCGCCGATGTCCTTGAAATGTGGTTGCGCAAGGAACTCGGTTCTGGCGCTGAGCATGAACTGGAAGCAATCGCGCGTGCGCAGGGCGTCACAGTACATAAGGTCGACGTCGCGACGCTCAATCGCTTGTACGGCGACGACCATCACCAAGGCATTGTGCTGCGACGTCGCCCGCCACCTACAGTCGATCTGAAAACGGTGCTGGCCGCGGCTGAGGTGGGCGGTCGTGCGGCTTTGCTGCTGGTGCTCGATAATGTTCAGGACCCGCGCAATTTTGGGGCCTGTCTGCGCGCTGCGGACGGTGCCGGCGTCGATGGCGTGATCTACACGCGTGATCACAGCGCGCGCCTCACCACTGTGGTGGCCAAAACCGCGAGTGGCGCGCTGGACAGTGTAGCCCTGGTCGCGGTGCCGAATCTGGCGACAGCATTACGCCAGCTGGCTGCTGCTGGCGTGTGGGCCATTGGCGCCGCCCATGACGGTCCGCAGTCGCTCTATGAGATCGATCTGCGCTTGCCCAGCGCCCTGGTGCTCGGCAATGAAGGGGAAGGCTTGCGCCGACTGACGCGCGAGCGCTGCGACCAACTTGTCCATATTCCCATGCACGGACAAGTCAGCAGCCTGAACGTCGCAACCGCAGCCGCGGTCTGTCTGTTTGAGGCGCGCCGTCAGCGTGCGGCCGTAGCAGCATAAATACCTTTTGCGCAGGCGCCGCGCTCCGCCTACAATACGCGGCCCTCGCTCCGGCGAGGCCCACTCCTTGCTTCACCGTCTGATCGGGAAGCTTCATCCATGAGGAGCGCGTATGCGTCATTATGAGATCGTGTTTCTGGTCCACCCTGACCAGAGTGAGCAGGTCGGCGCCATGGTCGACCGCTATCGTTCGATGATCGAATCCAGCGGCGGCCGCATCCACCGCCTGGAAGACTGGGGCCGTCGTCAGCTGGCCTATCCCATCAACAAGGTGCATAAGGCCCACTACGTTCTGATGAATGTAGAGTGCGACCAGCCGACCCTGGCTGAACTCAATAGCGCTTTTCGCTTTAACGATGCCGTGTTGCGCAACCTGATTATTCAGCGTGACAGTGCAGACACCACGCCCTCACCGATCGCCCAGGCTAAGGACGAACAATCGGAGCGCGATGACGAACGCGGCCGCCGTTCGCGTGAAGGCAGTCGCGGCGCACCGCGCGGTGACGCACCGCCGCTGGAAAGTGATAGCGACAGTGACGATGCAGACAACGAAGCAGTCGCGATCGACGAATCGCGCGACGCCTGACGCCCGGAGCACATACGATGGCTAAGTTTTTTCGACGTAAGCGCTATTGCAAATTCACCGCCGACGGCGTGACGGAGATCGACTATAAAGATCTCGCGACCCTGAAGGCCTACATTACAGAAAACGGCAAGATCGTGCCTAGCCGCATCTCGGGCACCAAGGTGCGCTACCAGCGTCAGTTGGCGACCGCTGTTA